>DATDES010000026.1:0-4727 GCA_036522975.1 Burkholderiaceae bacterium
CAGGCGCGTCGGTGAGCGACAGGCGCATCGTGCCTGTGGAGGTGTCGCTTCCGCCGCAACCGGCCAGCGCAGCGGCAATGGCGAGGGGAAGTGCAAGGTTCAGTGGCTTCATGTCGGAGTGGCTTTTGGCCGGCCCACAGCATGGGCTCAACGGCATGAAGGGGACTCTCGCACCGTCGACCCATGCATCTCATGGCAACTTTGCACACTTGTCAGGTCCGGACCGTTGCCAATGGCAACAGGCGGTCGGGCGCAATGGGCCGATGTTCTGCGTGGATGACAAAGGGAACCGGGTCTCGCCGCGACGAGGTTCGTGTGATGTTGGATGCAGACCTGGATCGAAGTCCAAGTTTGTGTCCAAGTGAAGGCCCAGGGCGCAGCCGCGCGAGCATTCATGCGGGACGCGGCCACATTGCTATCTCTTGCATCGGCAGCGTCGCCCCCCGCTCGGGCGGTTGTAGGATGCCGCGCGGCTGTCGACAATCGGTGCACGGGCCGCACAACTGCGGGCACACGCCACCATGGACATCCAGGAACTCTACGACGCCGTTCGTTCGCTCAACGCCCCTGACGCGTTCAAGCCGCGCCTGACGATAGAGCAGTGGGGCGCCTTCCAGACCTATCTGACGCGGCACGAAGTCCGTGCCGGCGACCTGCTGGTCAAACAAGGCGAGCACGACCGCACGATGTATGTACTTCAGCGCGGCACCCTGCAGGTCTTTGTCAGCAATGCCAAGCCGGGGGTGTCGCGCCTGTCGATCCTGCGCGCCGGATCGGTCGTCGGCGAGGCCGGCCTGTTCAGCGACCAGCCGCGGATGGCCAATGTCGAAGCCATGACCGCCTGCGTGGTCTGGTCCCTGCGCGGTCCGCGCCTGGAGGAGCTGATTGCGCGCAACCCGCCGATGGCGCTCGAGCTGGTGCGTGCTGCCGCCGCCGTGATGGGCGTGCGCATGCGCGCCAACATCGAGCAGGGTCAGGCGGTCAGTTGAGCCTTGCGGGATCGGCGATCCCGCCGATCATTGCCCGCCGAAGTCGACCAGGGTGTAAAGAGGCAAGCCAGCCTCGCGCAAGCGAGCCGAGCCGCCGAGTTCGGGCAGGTCGACGATGGCCGCTCCTTCGATCACGGTCGCGCCCAGGCGTTCGAGCAGCCGCTTGCCGGCCATCATCGTGCCGCCGGTGGCTATCAGGTCGTCGATCAGCACCACCCGGTCGCCGGCGGCCACGGCGTCGGTGTGGATCTCGACGGTCGCGGAGCCGTACTCGAGCTCGTAGGTTTCGGCGACCGTCGTGAACGGCAGTTTGCCCTTCTTGCGAATCGGCACGAAGCCGATGTTGAGCTCATAGGCCAGCACCGAGCCGATGATGAAGCCGCGCGCGTCGAGCCCGGCGATGGCCTGGGGCCGGGTGTCGAAGTAGCGGTGGACGAACTGGTCGATCAGGACCCGGAAGACCTTCGGCTCGGACAGCAGGGGCGTGATGTCGCGAAATTGCACACCAGCCGCCGGCCAGTCGGGCACGGTACGGATGTGGCGGCGAATGAAGGCCGCTGGGTCGCGCAGGTCATCGTCGGCGTTCACGGGCAGCGATTGTCGTCGCGTCAGCCGTGTAGCAGCTTGGCTTCGGCCAGAGCCAGTGCTTCGGGCAGGCCCGACAGGACCAAGGTGTCGCTGGCCGCCAGCAGCATCTCCTCCTGAGCGGCCAGCACCTGGCCCGCGGCGCGCCGGATCGATACGACCTTCACGCCGACCGCATCCAGCGCCTGGTCGGCCAGCGGCCGGCCCAGGCAGGGCGCGGCCAGCGGCAAGGTCACGCTGAGCAGGCGTGCCTGCTGCAATTCTTCGACGGTGTCGTCGTCGGCTCCGTGGAAGTAGCCGCGCAGCAAGCCGTAGCGCGCATCGCGGGCATCCCGGGTGATGCGGATCACGCGCCGCATCGGCACGCCGACCAGGGCCAGCGCATGGCTGGCCAGCATCAGTGAGCCTTCGATCGCCTCGGGCACCACTTCGGTGGCGCCGGCGGCCTTCAGGCGGTCGATGTCGGTGTCATCAACGGTGCGCACCACCACCGGCACCTGCGGCGCGTGCGAGCGCACGACCTCCAGGATCTTCAGTGCCGACGCGGTGTTGTGGTAGCTCACGACCACGGCGCTGGCCCGCGCCAGACCAGCAGCCATCAGGCTGCGCAGCCGGGCCGCGTCGCCGAAAACCACGCTCTGCCCGGCCGCCGCGGCTTGGCGTACCCGGTCCGGGTCGAGGTCGAGCGCCATGTACGGGATCTGCTCGCCATCGAGCAGGCGTGCCAGGTTCTGCCCGCTTCGGCCGTAGCCGCAGATGATGACGTGGGCCTCGCTCGCGATCGATTTCTTGGCGATCGTCGTCAATGCCACCGACTGCAGCATCCAGTCGGTCGCCGACAGCCGCGCAACGATGCGATTGCTGTACATCACGATGAAGGGCGTGGCGAGCATCGACAACACCATGCTGGCCAGCACCGGGCTGACCCATTGCGGCGCCACCAGGCCGCCGTCGGCGCCGAGGGTTAGCAAGACAAAGCCGAACTCGCCAGCCTGGGCCAGGTACAGGCCCGTGCGCAAGGCGGTGCCCGGCGCGGCGCCGAAGGCGCGAGCCAGCAATGCCACCAGGGCGGCCTTGGCCAGCACCGGGACCAGGCACAGCAGCATCACCAGCGGCCAGTTATTGAGCAGCGGGCGGCCATCGAGCTTCATGCCGATGGTGATGAAGAACAGCCCGAGCAGGACATCGTGGAAGGGGCGGATGTCGGTTTCGACCTGGTGCTTGTATTCGGTCTCTGCCACCAGCATGCCGGCCACGAAGGCACCGAGGGCCAGCGACAGCCCGGCGTGCTCGGTCAACCACGCCAGGCCCAGCGTCACCAGCAGCAGGTTGAGCACGAACAACTCTTCGCTCTTGCGCCGGGCCACGAGGGTCAGCCACCAGCGCATCGCCTGCCGGCCTCCGGTGAGCAACAGGGCCAGCAGAGCCACCGCTTTCAGCGCGGCCCAGGCCAGCGTCGCGACCATGTTTTCACCGGACGTACCGAGTGCCGGAATCAGCACAAGCAGCGGCACCACGGCCAAGTCCTGGAACAGCAGCACGCCCATCACACGCTTGCCGTGTTCGGTGTCGAGTTCGAGCCGGTCGGCCATCAGCTTGACCACGATGGCCGTCGAGGACATGGCCATGGCGCTGCCGAGCACCAGCGCCCCGTCGTAGCCGAGTTGCCACGGGCGGGCGGCGAAGGAAAACATCGAGATCAGCAAGGCATTGCCGAGCAGCGCACCGAGGATCGTCAGCACCACCTGTGACAAGCCCAGGCCGAACACCAGCGAGCGCATCGCGCGCAGCTTGTGCAGATTGAACTCGAGCCCGATGACGAACATCAGGAAGACGACACCAAACTCGGCCAGGTACTTGATGGAGGTCGAGTCCTTGGCCAGCGCCAGGGCGTTGGGTCCGATCAGGACACCGACCGCCAGGTAGCCCAGGATCGGCGGCAGTTTCAGCGAACGGCAGACCGCCACGCCGAGCACCGCGGCCACCAGATAGAGCAGGACGAGTTCAAGGGTCGATGCCATCGTGGTGTGCTGTCGCAAGCGGCGTGCCTGCGGCCTAGAATCGCGCGCCTAGTAAACCACGACTGTCGTGAGCCCCAGCCCCGCGCCTACCCTGCTTGTCGATGCCCCGCGCGCGCTGGCAATGGCGGCACGGACCCTGGACATCGAAGCGGGCGCACTGCTCGCGGCCAGGGCGAACCTGGGTGATGCGGGCGGGGGTTTCGCGCGTGCCGTCGGCGCGGTGCTCAACTGCCGCGGCCGTGTGGTGGTGATGGGCATGGGCAAGAGCGGCCATGTCGGCCGCAAGATCGCTGCCACGCTGGCCTCGACCGGCACGCCGGCGATGTTCGTGCACCCGGCCGAAGCCAGCCACGGCGACCTGGGAATGGTCACCGAACATGATGTTGTGATGGCGATCTCCAACTCCGGCGAGAGCGACGAGTTGAACGTCATCCTGCCGGTTTTGAAGCGCCTGCGCGTGCCCTTGATCGCGCTCACGGGCACGCCGGGCTCGACGCTCGGCCAGCATGCCGACATGGTGATCCAGAGCACGGTCGCGCAGGAGGCCTGCCCGCTCAATCTGGCGCCCACAGCCAGCACGACGACCCAACTGGCCCTCGGCGACGCGCTCGCGGTGGCGCTGCTCGATGCGCGTGGCTTTCGCGAAGAGGACTTCGCCAGGTCGCATCCCGGCGGCGCACTCGGCCGCAAGCTGCTGTTGCATGTGCGCGACCTGATGCGCAGCGGCGACGCGTTGCCGCGCGTCGGCCCCGACGCCAGTTTCACCGCCATGCTGCGTGAAATGACCGGCAAAGGTCTGGGCCTCACGGCGATCGTCGGCGAGGATGAGCAGGTGCTCGGCATCTTCACCGACGGCGACCTGCGCCGCCTGATCGAGCGGGGCGCCGACCTGCGAGCCCTGATCGCGCGCGACGTGATGCACCCCAACCCGCGCCGCATTCGCGCTGATGCGCTGGCCGTCGAGGCCGCCGATCTGATGGAGCAGCACCGCATCACCAGCGTGCTGGTCGTCGACGACGGGCAGCTGCTGGTCGGCACTCTGAATTCGAACGACTTGATGCGCGCGAAGGTCATTTGATGGCTTCGCTGACCTTCCCGGCCGAGCTGCTGCTCAAGGCGCAGGGCCGCGGAC
>DATDES010000027.1:0-13091 GCA_036522975.1 Burkholderiaceae bacterium
CTGGACGAGAGCACTGGCGAGGAGTTGACGGGGGCGAACCGCAAGGGCGTCGTCGCGATCCAGGGCCCGCTGCCCCCCGGCTGCATGCAGACGGTCTGGCGCGACGATGCGCGCTTCGTCAAGACCTACTGGGACAGCATTCCCGGCCGGCAGGTGTATTCGACCTTCGACTGGGGCATCCGCGACGAGGACGGCTACTACTTCATCCTCGGCCGCACCGACGACGTGATCAACGTCGCCGGGCACCGCTTGGGCACGCGCGAAATCGAAGAGAGCATCTCGAGCCACCCGAACGTGGCCGAGGTCGCCGTGGTCGGAGTGGCCGACCCGCTCAAGGGCCAGGTGGCGATGGCCTTCGCGATCCTCAAGGATCCGTCGAAGGCTGCCAGCCCGGCCGATGCGCTGAAGCACGAAGGCGAAATCATGAAGCTGGTGGATGAGCAGCTCGGTGCCATTGCCCGGCCGTCACGCGTGCGCTTCGTCAACGTGCTGCCGAAGACACGCTCGGGCAAGCTACTGCGCCGCGCTATCCAGGCGGTCTGCGAAGGCCGCGATCCGGGCGACCTGACGACGATCGAAGATCCGTTAGCACTCCAACAGGTTAAGGACCTGGTCGGGCGCTGACGCGCCTTCGCTGTTCATTGCCGCACGGGTGCAGCCCGTCGCAACGGTCGTCGACGTCTCTGTCGAAGCACCGTCGCAGATGCTGTTTACGACCGCCGCGTGCTCGGGCCGATGGCCGAGGTGTGCCCGGCATGCAAGCCCGTGCCCGATGCCCTGCTGGCCAAGGCAGTGGTCGCCGAGCGCTACGGCAAAGGCGCGCAGTACGCGAGGCAGCAGCTCTACGCCGCGTTCGACCTCGGCATGCACGGCGCCCGATGCACCCGAACCGATGGCGCTGCGGACGAGGATGGAAGCCGCGACCCTGCTCGGCCATGTACCGGACACGATGTTCCCGGCCGGCTTCAGCCATGTCGGGACTACGGCGCTGGCTACTACGGCTACCTGGGGAGCGAAGTCGTGGCCGCCGACCTGCGCACAGCCTTCAGCAATGACAAGCTCAGTACCGCCGTTGGCCGGCGCTACCGCGACAACATCCTGGCCAACGGCGGCCAGCCTCCTCCGCAGCAACTGGTGCGCCAGTTTCGGCCGGGACAGCAACAGCAAGGCCTTCTTCGCGGATCTGCAGCGTTAGCGCTGGCGCCTGCTCAAAGGACTTCGCTCGCGAAGTCCGCCAATCTCGAGCGCTCTCCACGCGCCAGCATCACGTGCCCGCCGTGCGGCCAGCCCTTGAACCGGTCGACGGCGTAGGTCAGACCCGATGAGCCCTCGGTCAGGTAGGGCGTGTCGATCTGCGCCAGGTTGCCCAGGCAGACGATTTTGGTGCCGGGACCGGCGCGCGTGATCAGCGTCTTCATCTGCTTGGGCGTCAGGTTCTGTGCCTCGTCGATCAGCAGGAACTTGTTCAGGAAGGTACGCCCGCGCATGAAGTTCAGGCTCTTGATCTTGATCTTGCTGCGCACCAGGTCGTTGGTCGCGGCGCGTCCCCATTCGCCGGCGCCGGCATCGGTGCGCGACAGGACTTCCAGGTTGTCGTCGAGTGCGCCCATCCACGGGCCCATTTTCTCTTCCTCGGTGCCGGGCAGGAAGCCGATGTCCTCGCCGACCGGCACCGTGACGCGGGTGACGATGATCTCGCTGTAGCGGCGGTCGTCCATCACCTGGGCCAGACCGGCGGCCAGGGTCATCAGGGTCTTGCCGGTGCCTGCGGTGCCGGTGAGGGTGATGAAGTCGCACTCCGGGTCCATCAGCAGGTTCAGTGCGAAGTTCTGCTCGCGGTTGCGCGCCGTCACACCCCAGACGGCGTTTTTCTGGTGCGTGTACTCCTTCAGCGTTTTCAGGACCGCGGTCTTGCCGGTGATCTCGGTCACCCGCGCATACAGCGGTGCTGCGCCGGGGGTCTCGAGGTAGACGAACTGATTCACCATCAGCACCGGCACCATCGGCCCGGCGATCCGGTAGAAGGTGTGGCCGCCCTGCTGCCAGCTTTCCATCGTCTTGCCATGCCGGTCCCAGAAGTCGGCCGGCAGCGGCAGGACGCCGGTGTAGAGCAGGTCACCGTCTTCGAGGGTCTTGTCGTTGAAGTAGTCCTCGGCGGCCAGGCCAAGCGCGCGCGCCTTGACGCGCATGTTGATGTCCTTGGACACCAGCACCACCTCGCGCTGCGGCAGCTGCTCGCGCAGGCTCATCACGACGCCGAGGATCTGGTTGTCGGCCTTGCCCTGCGGCAGGCCGGCCGGCAGCTTGACGTCGAGCAAGGTGGTCTGGAAATACAGCTTGCCGGCCGCCTCGCGATGGCCGCTCTTGGCCAACGGGATGCCTTCCTTGGGGTCGCGCAGGCCGTCGGCAGCCAGAGCGTCGAGTTCTCGGCTGACCTGGCGCACGTTGCGCGAAACCTCGCTCATGCCGCGTTTGTGGCCGTCGAGTTCCTCGAGCGTGATCATCGGCAGGTAGATGTCGTGCTCTTCGAACCGGAACAGACAGGTCGGGTCGTGCATCAGCACGTTGGTGTCGAGCACGAACAGCTTGGCCGGGCCGCTGCTGCGCGGTTTGCGCGGCTTGGCCTGCGGCATCGGCGGGCGCAGCGGCGTGCTCGCTCGCGGTGTCACCACGGGCAAGGGTGCAGCGGCTGCCGCCGCGCTGCTGTCGAACAGGTCGAGAACGCCGGCGCCAGGCTCGGCGCTGGCCTGGGATTTGGTCGATCGGGGGGCCGTTCGGGGAGCGGCTTGGGACTCGAAGTCGGCGGGGGCGAGGAGGGCGGCTTTGCGTGCGGGGGGCTTGGGCAGGGGCATTGCGGGGGCGGACCTTGATGGGGGCGTTCAGAAACAAAATAGCCGCACAGTCGGCTGTGCGGCTTTCATCGGTTGCGCGTCGCGTCTCGTCTCACGGGCATGGGTGCATTATGCGACCGGCGCGGCACGCCCGAATGAGGTGTCGGTCACACGCAACAAGGGGATTCTCGACCGATCCCTGACCAACTCAAGCGGCCTTCTTCAGAAGCTTGACCGCCTTCAGCACCTCGTCGACGTGGCCCGCGACCTTGATGCCACGCCATTCGGCGCGCAATACGCCCTCGGCATCGATCAGGAACGTGCTGCGCTCGATGCCCTTGACCTTCTTGCCGTACATGATCTTGTTCTTGACCACGCCGAACATGTGGCAGAGCTTCTCCTCGGTGTCCGCGATCAGTTCGAACGGCAACTCGAGGTTTTGCTTGAACTTCTCGTGCGACGCCATGTTGTCGCGCGACACGCCCAGCACCAGCGCACCGGCCTTGATGAAGTCCTTGTGGCGGTCGCGGAACTGCATTGCTTCGGTGGTGCAGCCGGGGGTGTTGTCCTTCGGATAGAAATACAGCACCACCGCCTGGCGATGAAAGGTTTCGGGTGTGACCTTCACGCCGCTGGTGGCGAGCGCTTCAAATTCCGGTAGGGCTTTGTTGAGGGCTGGCGTCATGTGGGGCGTCGAGTGGCGGTTGTTACCTGACGGTGCAGGTGCAGCCTGTAATTATAAGGGTGCTGGCATGGCCCTTGCCTTCATGGGCCGCGGCCTACACGATCAGCGCCGCTACGACCGACCGACCCTCGCTGGCGAGCACGTTGTAGGTCCGGCAGGCTGCCGCGGTGTCCATCGTTTCGACGCCGATGCGCGATTCGATCAGACTGCGATAGAGGGCCGGCGCGACGAACTGCAAGCGTTCGCCGCTTCCGAAGATCACCAACTCGGGTTTCAGCGCGAGAACCCTGTCGAAGTCCGGCGCCGCGAGCGCCTGTACGGCGCTGGGCGGCCACGCCAGAACCTCGCCGCGCCAGGGAACCAGTACGCTGTGCCCCCAACGCACGCCGTTAACCCACAGCGCGCCGCGCTCATGGCGCGAGATGGTGTTGGTGCCAGCAAGGCTGTCGGGCTGGAACTTCATGCGTGGATAATTCTAAGTTCCCCCTCGCAACCCTCAACGACGAGCCGAATCCTTGAAGCCCATCACCAAATCGGCCAAGCTGGCCAACGTCGGCTACGACATCCGCGGCCCGGTCCTGGACAAGGCGCGCCAGATGGAGGACGAGGGCCACAAGATCATCAAGCTCAACATCGGCAACATCGCCGCGTTCGGGCTGGAGCCGCCCGACGAGATCGTGCAGGACATGATCCGCAACGTGCCGCATGCGGCGGGCTATACCGACAGCAAGGGCCTGTTCGCACCGCGCAAGGCCGTGGTGCACTACACCCAGGAAAAGCATGTCGCGGGCGTCACGGTCGACGACATCTACCTCGGCAACGGCGCGTCCGAGCTGATCGCGATGAGCATGAATGCACTGCTCGACGCCGGCGACGAAGTCCTGATCCCGTCGCCGGATTACCCGCTCTACACCGCGGTGGTGTCGCTGTCGGGCGGTACGCCGGTGCACTACCGCTGCGACGAGGGCTCGGCCTGGCTGCCCGACCTGGACGACATCCGCCGCAAGGTGACGCCCAACACCAAGGCCATCGTCGTCATCAATCCGAACAACCCGACCGGGGCGCTCTATCCTGACGACGTGCTGCAGGGGATCGTCGAGATCGCGCGCCAACACCAGCTGATTGTCTTTGCCGACGAGATCTACGACAAGACCCTGTACGACGGCCACACCCACACCAGCATCGCGGCGCTGGCCGACGACGTGCTCTTCGTGACCTTCAACGGCCTGTCGAAGAACTACCGCTCTTGCGGCTACCGCGCCGGATGGATGGTCGTGTCGGGCGACAAGCGGCATGCCAAGGACTACATCGAAGGCTTGAACATGCTGGCCTCGATGCGCCTGTGCGCCAACACCCCGGGGCAGTTGGCCATCCAGACCGCGCTCGGCGGCTACCAAAGCATCAAGGACCTGGTCGCGCCGGGCGGGCGCCTGGGCCGCCAGCGTGACATGGCGTACGAGCTGCTGACGCAGATTCCGGGCGTCAGTGTGGTCAAGCCAAAGGCCGCGCTGTACCTGTTCCCGCGTCTCGACCCGAAGATGTACCCCATCGCTGACGATCAGCAATTCGCCTACGAGTTGCTGGCCGAGGAGAAGGTGCTGATCGTGCAGGGGTCGGGCTTCAATGTGCCCGACAACGAACACTTCCGCGTCGTCTTCCTGCCCAACTCCGACGACCTCACGGAAGCCATCGGCCGCATCGCGCGCTTCCTCGACCATTACCGCAAACGGCACCACCAGTGAACACAGCGACGAACTTGAAACCGATCCAGGTCGGCCTGCTGGGAATCGGCACCGTCGGCTCGGGCACCTTCAGCGTGCTGACGCGCAACCAGCAGGAGATCCGCCGCCGTGCCGGGCGCGGCATCGACGTGACGATGGTCGCCGACCTGGACGTGGCGCGCGCCAAAGGCATTGTCGGCGACAGGGTGCAGGTCGTCTCCGACGCCCGTGCGGTGATCGTCAACCCGGCGATCGACATCGTCGTCGAGCTGATCGGCGGCACCGGCGTCGCGCGCAGCCTGGTCCTCGAAGCGATCGCCCAAGGCAAGCATGTCGTGACCGCCAACAAGGCCTTGCTGGCCGTGCACGGCAACGAAATCTTCGCTGCGGCGCGCGAGCGCGGTGTGATGGTCGCCTTCGAGGCCGCGGTGGCCGGTGGCATTCCGATCATCAAGGCCTTGCGCGAGGGCCTGACGGCGAACCGCATCGAGTGGGTCGCAGGCATCATCAACGGCACCACCAACTTCATCCTGTCCGAGATGCGGTCAAAAGGGCTCGACTTCGACACCGTGCTGAAGGAGGCACAGCGCCTGGGTTACGCCGAGAGCGATCCGACCTTCGACATCGAAGGCGTCGACGCCGCGCACAAGGCGACGATCATGAGCGCGATCGCCTTCGGCGTGCCGGTGCAGTTCGACAAGGCCCATGTCGAGGGCATCACCAGGCTGCAAGGTGCCGACATCCGCTACGCCGAACAACTCGGCTACCGCATCAAGCTGCTGGGCATCACCAAGCGCCGTGAACACGGCATCGAGTTGCGCGTGCACCCGACCCTCGTGCCGAACAAGCGCTTGATCGCCAACGTCGAAGGCGCCATGAACGCGGTCGTGGTGCAGGGCGACGCCGTCGGCACGACGCTGTACTACGGCAAGGGCGCGGGCGCCGAGCCGACCGCGAGTGCCGTGGTCGCCGACCTGGTCGACATCACCCGCCTGGCCACCGCCGATCCCGACCACCGCGTGCCGCACCTGGCCTTCCAGCCCGACGCGATGGCCGATACCCCGATCCTGTCGATCGAACAGGTCGTGACGGCCTTCTACCTGCACCTGGTCGTTGCCGACGAGGCTGGCGTGTTGTCGAGGATCACGACCATCCTGGCCGACCACGGGATCTCGATCGACGCGGTGCTGCAGCGCCCGGGCGTCGAAAGCGCCCCAGTCGGGGCGCAGGCCGAAGGCGAGCGCCAGACCGACCTGATCATCCTGACGCACGACACGGTCGAGGGTCGCATGCGCGAAGCGCTGGCGCGGATGCAAGCCTTGCCGACCGTGCTGGCGCCGATCGTCAGCATCCGCAAGGAAGAGCTGGCCTGACGACCATGCGCTACGTCAGTACCCGTGGCGATCGGACCGAGCGCGCGTTCTGCGACATCCTGCTCGAAGGCCTGGCTCCCGACGGCGGCCTGTTCCTGCCGACCGCCTATCCGCAGATTGACGCTGCCACGCTAGGTCGCTGGCGTGGGCTGCCTTATGCCGACCTGGCCTTCGAAATCCTGTCGCTCTATATCGACGACATCCCGCCGGACGACCTGCGCGCGCTGTGTCGAAAGACCTATACCGCAACGGTGTTTGGTAGCGATGCGATCGTGCCATTGAAGCCGCTGGGGCCCGATGTGGCGCTGGTGGCCCTGTCCAATGGCCCGACGCTGGCCTTCAAGGACATGGCGATGCAGGTGCTGGGTGCCGTGTTCGAATACGAACTCGCGCGTCGCGGCGAATCGCTCAACATTCTCGGCGCCACCTCGGGCGACACCGGCAGCGCGGCCGAATATGCAATGCGGGGCAAGCGCGGCATCCAGGTCTTCATGCTCAGCCCCCACGGTCGCATGAGCCCGTTCCAGCAGGCGCAGATGTTCAGTCTGCAGGACGCCAACATTCACAACATCGCGATCGAGGGCGTGTTCGACGATTGCCAGGACATCGTCAAGGCGGTCAGCAATGACCTCGCCTTCAAACGGCGCTGGCACATCGGCACGGTCAATTCGATCAACTGGGCACGCCTGCTGGCCCAGGTCGTCTACTACTTTTCCGCCTATTTCCAAGCCGCGAAGTCCGACGCCGAGCGGGTTAGCTTCGCCGTGCCCTCCGGCAACTTCGGCAACATCTGCGCCGGCCATGTTGCCCGGATGATGGGTCTGCCGGTCGACCGCCTGATCTGCGCCACCAACGAGAACGACGTGCTCGACGAGTTTTTCAGGAGCGGCACGTACCGGCCGCGGCCGAGCGCCGAGACGCACGAGACCTCCAGCCCGTCGATGGACATCAGCAAGGCCAGCAACTTCGAGCGCTTCGTGTTCGACCTCCTCGGCCGCGATGGCGCTCGCGTGAAAAGCCTGTTCGGTGCCGGCGGCTTCACGCTGTCGCACGACGAAGCGGGGCGCACTGCCGAGTTCGGTTTCGTCTCCGGCCGCAGCACCCATGCCCAGCGCCTGGCCACGACCCGCGCGGTCTGGCAGCAGCACCGCTGTGTGGTCGATCCGCATACCGCCGACGGGCTCACGGTCGCCTGGCCCTTGCGGCGCGAGGGCGAGCCGATGCTGGTACTCGAAACCGCATTGCCCGCCAAGTTCGCCGAGACGATCCGGGAAGCGCTGGGCTTCGAGCCGGAGCGGCCCGCCGGCTTCGAAGGCATAGAGGCCCGGCCCAAGCGATTCAGCGTGCTGCCCGCCGATGTGGCCGCCGTCAAACGCTACATCCAAGCCCATGCCTGAGCCCAAGCCGCCGATGCTGAGCCTGGACGAGGCGCTCGGCCGCCTGGTGGCCGTTGCGGCCGCGGCCCGCATCGTCGAGGTCGACAGCGTTTCGACCTTTGATGCACTCGGTCGCGTGCTGGCCGCCGACGTCGTTTCGTCGATCGACGTACCGACGGCCGACAACAGCTCGATGGACGGCTATGCACTGCGCGTGGCCGATGTGACCGAGGCGGGCAGCGTGCTGCCGGTGACGCAACGCATTCCTGCCGGCAGTGTCGGCCGGCCCTTGGCCGCCGGCAGCGCCGCACGCATCTTCACCGGCGCGCAGCTGCCGCCTGGTGCCGATGCCGTGGTGATGCAGGAGCAGTGCGAGGCGGTCGACGGCGCAGTGCGGGTCAACGCCACGCCGGCGGCCGGTCAGTGGGTTCGCCGCCGGGGCGAAGATGTCCAGGTCGGCGCGACGGTGCTGGCGCGTGGCTCGCGCCTGACGCCGCAGGCCCTGGGCCTGGCCGCGGGTGTCGGCGCCGCGACGCTCACGGTCTGCCGCCGTCCACGCGTCGCGCTGTTCTCCACCGGAGACGAGCTGGTGATGCCGGGCGCGGTCGCGCCTGCCGACCTGCCGCCGGGCGCGATCTACAACTCGAACCGCTTCACGCTGCGCGGACTGCTGCAGGCCGCCGGCTGCGAGGTCTCCGACCTCGGCATCGTGCCGGACCGGCTCGACGCGACCCGCGACGCGCTGCGCCGCGCTGCGGCCGCGCACGACCTGATCCTCACTTCCGGCGGCGTGTCGGTCGGTGCAGAGGACCACGTCAAGCCGGCCGTCGCTGCCGAAGGGCGGGTCGAGTTGTGGCAGGTGGCGATCAAGCCCGGCAAGCCGCTGGCCTTTGGCGCCGTGCGCAAGCAGGGGGGTGGGGACGCGCTGTTCATGGGCCTGCCCGGCAATCCGGTGTCGAGCTTCGTGACCTTCCTGCTGGCAGTGGCGCCGGTGCTGCGTGCGATGCAGGGCCTGCCTGGAACCCTGCCCGAGGTGCTGCCCCTGGTCGCGCACTTCGACTGGCCACAGCCCGATCGGCGCCGCGAGTTCCTGCGCGTGCGGCGCAACGCCGGCGGCGGGCTCGACCTGTTCGACAATCAGAGTTCGGGCGTGCTGACCTCGGCGGTATGGGCCGACGGCCTGGTCGACAATCCTCCCGGGCGCGCCATTGCGCATGGCGAGGTCGTCGCCTACCGGCCACTCTCGACATTGATCGCCATCTGACGTATGCAGGTCACAGTACGCTATTTCGCCTCGGTGCGTGAGCTGCTCGGTGCGAAAGAGTCGATTGACGTGGTGGCCGGCACCACGCGGGCGGCATTGCGCGAGCAGCTTGCGGCATCGAGCCCCCGCCACGCCGAGGTGTTGCAGCGCGGCCGTGCCTTGCGCTGCGCCGTTGATCAGGTGCTGGTCGCCGACGACCGGACGCCCATTCACGATGGCGCCGAGGTGGCATTTTTCCCGCCGGTGACGGGGGGGTGAGATATCTGATACGCGCGGTCACGACAAGGCTGCGGGCAAGGATTAGCGTTGTGGTTCCCGTCGGAGCGTCAGTTGCCCATGTCCGCCCAGTTCATACCACCCCCGTGCGCGGCCGCCGTGCTGGCGGTCGGGACCCGGGTCGAAAACTTCACGATCCTGCAGGTACTGCAGGAGGGGCGCTATGGCTGCGTCTACCTGACACGTGACCATGTGCGTGGTGTCACGCGTGTGCTCAAGGAGTTCATGCCGCGCGAGCGCGCCCTGCGGCGTCCGGACGGCGTGGTGGTTGCGCGAGATGTCGGCGATTCAATGGCCATAGCGGCGGCGCGGCGCGGGTTTATCCAGGAAGCCGATACGCTGGCCGCCATCCAGCAGCCCGGCCTGGTACGCGTACTGAGTCTGCTGAACGCGCCTCACCCCCTCTGCCGCGTGATGCCACTGTACGACGGCGTGACTCTCGAACGCCAGTGCCGAGGCTACAGCACCGCACCCACGGTCAGGTGGCTGGCGGGAATTGTCGAAGACCTCCTCGGCGCCCTGGAAGCGCTGCACATGCGGGGCCAGGCGCACGGGCGTGTGCAGCCCGACCAGGTGCTGGTGTCCGAACTGGGGCGGGCCACGCTGCTGGGCTTTGGCAGCGTCGCGCGCGAACTCGACGACGACGCGAGCGCTTCGCCGTGGAATGCGCTCGAAGTCCATGCTGCCGATCGGCACGTTCCGCCCACGCTGGCAAGCGACCTCTGTGGACTCGCCGCTACGGCTTGGTTCGCTGCGACTGGTGAGGCGCCGCCGACACACCGGCAGCAGCGCGATGCCGGCCGGCCATGCGGTGCGCGCGAGCGACTCGCCGTGCTTGCCGACAGCCCGGGCGATGCACCGTATCTGCGCGGTGGCCTGATCCACGCGATCGAATCCGCGCTCGCGACGTCCGGACGGACGCGGCCACAAACCGTTGTCGACTTCCGTCGCCTGCTCCGATGCGAACCCTTGACTTGTGTGGCGCACGCCGAACCAGCAACGCCGCGGGCCAGCGATGGGCCGTTGCCGGAGGCTGCCATCGAGGCGGGCTGGCCAGTGGATGGGCCGGCAGAAACGGCCAAGGTCGCCGCAGCCGCCTACACCGCAAGGCCCGCGGTAGAAGCAGGGACAGCACAGGCGCCGCCCCGACCGGACTTGCAGGCGCCGCGCGACATGCTCGGCGCCGAGCTTGCCGCCAGGCGCACGGGTGGCCTGGCGTCGGTGCCGCCGGCGGTACCGCGGCCCGACCTGACAGCGAGCGTTGAACCAGCGCGGTCCGAGCCGTCGTGGCTGGGCGCGACGGGCGGCGCAGCCGCCGTTGCCCGTGCGCGCAAACCGCTGCGGGCGTTGGAGTCGGCGCGCCAGTCCCAGCCAGGACTGCGCCGCGCCGCGATGTGGGCGATGGGGCCCATGGTGCTGGCCCTGGCGGGCGTTGCGCTCGTCTGGTGGAGTGCGTCGCCACCCGGCATCAGCTTGGTGAATTCAGTGGGACCCTACGCGCGAGGCCTGTTTGCCAGTGCGGCTGAATCGCTGGCGGCCGCTGCGACATCCGTCGTCGGCGATGGCGTCCTGCCGCGTGGTGCGGTGACACGGACACCCGTCACGCCGACCTCGGCGGTAGCCCAACCCGCGCAGGCTGTTGCCGCGGCGGCACCAGCTGCCGAAGTTGCACCGGCAGCGGCGCGGGAATCCACCGCGCCGCCCGCCGAGCCGTCACCGACCGAGCCTGTCGAACGGTCGGCTCCAAGCCCCTTGTCGTCGCCCTCTGCGGGCTCGCGCGCGAGTGGCAATTTGGACGGAGACCTTGCACCCGCCGCCGTCAGGGCAACACAAATAGCCAACCCTGCCGCCCTGTGCAGCAACCGCACGCAGTTTTCGTATGTCTACTGCATGCAGCAGCAGTGCGCCAAGCCGAGTCAGAGATACCGAAGCCAATGCATCGAGTTCCTCCGCGACGGCTAGCGAACCGAGTTCGGCCGCCGCCTGGCGCAGTGCCCCCGATGCCACAATGACCACATGAGCCCAACGCCACGAGTGCGCATCCAGAGCGAGGACTTCGACGCGGGCCGCGAGATCGCGGCACTGCGCGATGGCGATACCGCTGTCGGGGCGGTCTCGGCGTTCATCGGCACTGTGCGCGACCGCAGCGGCGACACGCCCGGTGCCGCCGATACGACGCGCATGGAACTCGAGCATTACCCGGGCATGACCGAGCGGGCCATCGAGGCCATGATCGATACCGCACTGCAGCGCTTCGACATCCGCGCCGCGCGAGTGATCCACCGCGTCGGCGCGCTGGCGCCCCAGGACCAGATCGTCCTCGTGGTCGTGACCTCGTCGCACCGTGGCGACGCCTTCGCCGCCTGCCAGTTCCTGATGGACTACCTGAAGACTCAGGCGCCGTTCTGGAAGAAGGAGCACCGGCCGGACGGCACGGCGGAGTGGGTCGATGCGCGCGTTGCCGACGATGCCGCACTTGAACGCTGGGGCCTCAAGAGCGGCAACGCGGCATGAGCGCGGTGCCGATCGGCCCCGCGCTGCTGGCTGTGTTTCTCGGCGCAGGCATCGGCGCCTGCCTGCGCTATGCCCTCGGAGAGACCTTGAACCACGTCTTGCCGCAGATGCCGCTCGGCACCCTGGCGGCCAACCTCATCGGCGGCTACCTCGTCGGCGTCGCGATCGGCTTCTTTGCCTGGCGCACCGACCTGTCGCTGCTGTGGCGGCTGGCGCTGATCACGGGCTTCCTCGGTGGCCTGACCACCTTCTCCACCTACTCGGCCGAGGTCGTCAACGCCTTTGCGCGCGGCGAAGCGTGCTGGGCGCTGGGCATTGCGTTGTCGCATCTGGCCGGTTCGCTGCTGCTGACCCTGCTCGGGCTGGCAACGGTCAGGACCCTGATCACGCCCTGAGCCGGCGATGGGCCACTTATAGTGTGGCCGACATGATCGATTCTGCGGCCCGGACCGGCAGGGATCCAAGCCTGGATCCCCCCGCGCTGCGCGTGGCACTGGGTGGTTTTGCCACCGGCGTGACGATCGTGACCTGCCTCGACCCGGCCGGCGCGCGGATCGGCCTGACCGTCAACTCCTTCAACGCCTTGTCGCTCGAGCCGCCGATGGTGCTGTGGTCGCTGCGCCTGGCCAGCCCGAGCCTGGGGGCCTTCGACGGTGCCACCCACTTTGCGATCAATGTGCTGGCCGAATCGCAGGTCGACCTGTCGCGCCGCTTCGCCTCGACCGTGCCAGCCAAGTTCGATGAAGGCCTGTGGGGGCAGGGCGTCTGCGGCGTTCCGGTACTGGCCGGCTGCGCCGCGACCTTCGAGTGTCGGCTGGCCTCGCATCAGACAGCGGGTGACCACCGGCTCTATTTCGGTCTCGTTACGGCGATGAGCACCCAGTCGGTGCCGCCGCTCGTCTATCACGGCGGTCGTTACCACATGCTTGGAGAAATCCTGTGATGCCTGCCCCGACCGAAGGCCATTGGGTCGCGGCCTTCGTCGAAGTGTTGCAGCGCTGTGGTGTTCGCGCCGGCGACGCTTGCGCGGTGCTGACCGAGTCGCAGTCGC
>DATDES010000028.1:0-11481 GCA_036522975.1 Burkholderiaceae bacterium
AGGCGGCGAGCATCTCGTAGTGCAGCGCGCGCAACTCGGTCAGCGCCTCGTCGCTGATGCGCTGCGCCGCGAAGCGGCCCGACAGCGATTCCAGCCCGGCCAGCACCTCGAAGGTGTCGACGATGTCGGCTTCGGTCAGCCTCACCGCGACCGCACCGCGGTTGGGCAGCAAGTCGACCAGGCCTTCGACGGCCAGCAGCTTGATCGCTTCGCGCAGGGGCGTGCGTGACACGCGCAGTTGCTCGGACAGTACGCGCTCGTTGAGCTTGGCACCAGGGGCGATGCGCCCCTCGATCAGCAGCGTGCGCAGCCGCGCGGCGACCTGGTCGGTCAGGCCCTGGCGGGCAATCTGAATGATTTCGGCCATCCGGGGTCTCCTCGAATCGCATTTTGCATGCAAAAGTGAAGTGCCTCAAGCAGTAGGATTCAGGGAAACTCAGCATGCTCCATTCACGTTTGCATGCAAAACTAGCCATCGAAAGGACGCGCCATGCTGAGCCTCGACTTCCACCCCACTGGCCGCCACTTCCTGCAGATCCCCGGTCCGAGCCCGGTGCCCGATCGCATCCTGCGCGCCATCAGCCTGCCAACCGTCGACCACCGTGGCCCGGAGTTCGGTGCCCTGGGGCTGAAGGTGCTCGGCGGCATCCGGCAGGTCTTCAAGACCCAGCACCCGGTCGCGATCTATCCGGCGTCGGGCACCGGGGCCTGGGAAGCGGCCCTGGTCAACACCCTGTCGCCGGGCGACCTTGTGCTGATGTACGAGACCGGCCATTTCGCGAGCCTGTGGCAGAAACTCGCCACGCGCCTGGGGCTGCAGGCCGAGTTCATCGCCTGGCAGGGCCAGGACGAACATCTGCCGCAGGCCGCGGGCTGGCGCCGCGGCGTGCAGGCCGACCTGATCGAGGTGCGCCTGCGCCAGGACACCGAGCGCCGCATCAAGGCCGTCTGCGTCGTCCACAACGAGACCTCGACCGGCGTCACCTCCGACATTGCCTCGGTGCGCAAGGCGATCGACGCAGCCGGCCACCCGGCCCTGTTGATGGTCGACAGCATCTCGGGTCTGGCCAGTGCCGACTACCGGCACGACGAATGGGGCGTCGACGTCACGATCAGCGGCTCGCAAAAGGGCCTGATGCTGCCGCCGGGCATCAGCTTCAACGCGCTCTCGCCACGCGCGCTCGACGCCATGAAAACGGCCACGCTGCCGCGCGCGTTCTGGGCCTGGGACGAGATCGTCGCGATGAACCAGGACGGCTACTGGCCGTACACGCCGAACACCAACCTGCTCTACGGTTTGAGCGAGGCGCTGGACATGCTGCTCGGTGAGGGTCTCGACCAGGTCTTCGCGCGACACCAGCGCTGGGCTTCCGGCGTGCGCGCGGCCGTCGATGCCTGGGGCCTGCCGATCCAGTGTGCCGACCCGGCGGTGTATTCGCCGGTGCTGACGGGCGTGATCACGCCGGTCGGGGTCGATGCCGACGCTCTGCGGCGCCTGATCCACCAGCGCTTCGACCTCTCGCTCGGCACCGGCCTGGGCAAGTTGAAGGGCCGCATGTTCCGCATGGGCCACCTCGGCGACAGCAACGACCTGACGCTGGTGGCGATGGTCGCCGGCGTCGAGATGGGCCTGAAGCTGGCCGGCGTCAAGCTCGCCGCGAGCGGCGTGCAGGCCGCGATGGACCACTACGCGAGCCACGCCGCGCCGTCTGCGCTGCGCGCCGCCGCCTGACCCGCCTGACTACTGCACCGTCCAACCAAGGAGCCATCCATGATCCGTCGCCGTACCCTCGTCACCGCCGCCGCCGCGACGCTCGCCACGCCGATGCTGCGCGCGCAGACCTTGCCCAACGGGCCGGTGCGCATCATCGTTGGCTTTCCGCCCGGCGGAGGCACCGACATCCTGGCGCGCGTGCTCGCGCCGCGCCTGCAGGAGATGTGGAAGTTGAACGTCCTGATCGAGAACAAGGCCGGTGCGGCGGGCGTGCTGGCCGCCGACTACGTGGCCAAGCAGCCGCCCGACGGCAACACCCTGCTGATGGCGCACATCAACAGCCACGCCATCGCTCCCGCGCTGCAGCCCAAGCTGAGCTACAACGCCGAGACCGATTTCGCACCGGTGGTGCTGGTCGGCGTGACGCCCAACCTGCTGATCTGTAATCAGGACCAGCCAGCCAAGACCGTGAAAGACCTGGTCGCGCTGTGCCGGGCCAAGCCCGGCCATGTGACCTTCGGCTCGTCGGGCCCGGCGTCGGCGCAGCACCTGGCACTCGAGTTGTTCAAGTTCCAGGCGAAGGTCTTCGCGCTGCATATCCCCTACCGCGGCTCGGGTCCGCTGATCACCGACCTGATCGGCGGCCAGGTGATGTACAGCTTCGAGACCATGACCGCGGCGACGCCGCATGTGAAGGGCGGCAAGGTGGTTGCTGTGGCGCAGACCCGGCCCCAGCGCTCGAAGGCCTACCCGAACGTGCCGACGCTGGCCGAGGAAGGCTTTTCCGGCTTCGATGCGACCACCTGGTACGGCCTGGCCGGGCCGGGCAAGATGTCGCCGGCGATCGTCAAGCGCATGAACGAAGACGTGAACAAGGTGTTGCTGATGCCGGAGGTCGCTGAGCGCCTGGGCTCGGCCGGCGCCGAGGACTCCGGCGGCACGCCCGAGCGTTTTGCCGAGTTCATGCGCAGCGAGCGCAGCAAGTACGTCAAGCTGGCCAAGGACGCGTCGATCAAGGTCGACTCTTGAGTTGCGACGCAATGCCGTCGCGGCGCATGCGTCGTAACAACCCCTCTTGTGCAGGCGCCCGCAATTTGTAAGATGACCTGAGGAGAAGAATCCTCGAACGAGACTGCCCTGGCGTCGGGCCTGAGGTTGATTGATGACGCCGACCGCGTTTGGTGGTGGCCGCAGAGGCGGCTGCAATCCCTAAATCAACACAGGAGACTTCGATGCGCTTCCGCACCCGTATTGCCGCCGCAGCCGCGCTGCTCGTTGCCGGATCTGCGCTGGCCGCGCCGCCCAAGGTCGTGACGCAACCCAACTCCGACCCCAAGTGCTTCGCGCCCTGGGACAGCAGCACCCCGTTGTTCCAGTACCCGGCGAAGAAGGGTCCCTACCGCATCGCCCTGGCCAATGGCTACATCGCCAACACCTGGCGGATCCAGATGATCAAGACGGCCAAGGCCTATGCCGCGCAGCCCGAGGTGGCCGCGAAGCTCAAGGAGTACAAGGTCGTCTCGACCGGAGAAGACGTGGCCGCGCAGATCGCGGCGATCAACAACTTCATCGATTCGGGCTTCGACGCCATCGTCGTCAACGCGCAAAATCCGGCGGCCTTCAAGCCCGTCATCAAGCGTGCCAACGATGCCGGTGTGGTGCTGGTGGCGTTCGACAACATCCTCGACACCCAGGAGGCCATCAACGTCAATGTCGACCAGAAGGGCCTGGGCAAGTACTGGGCTCAGTGGCTGGTCAAGAACGTGCCCGGCGGCGGCAAGGTGCTCGAGGTGCGTGGCGTGTCCGGTACCTCGGTCGATCGCGACCGCCACGACGGCATCCAGGAAGTGCTCAAGGCCTCGGGCAAGAAGTGGGAGACGATCGAGGTCATCGGCAAGTGGGACGATCCGACGGCGCAGAAGGTCACGGCCGACGCGATCGCGGTGCACAAGAAGTTCGACGCGATCACGGCCCAGGGCGGCGATACCGGCGTGGTGCAGGCGATGCTCGATGCCAAGCATCCCTTCGTCCCCTTCGGTGGCGAGACCGAGAACGGCTTTCGCAAGTTCTGCGCGAAGTACGCCGGCCAGGGCCTGAAGTGCGCTTCCGGCGGCACCGGCCCGGCCCAGGTGGCCGTGGCCCTCAAGGTGGCCATCGCGGCGCTCGAGGGCAAAGTGCTGCCGCAGTCGATCAAGCTGCCACTGTCGACGGTCGAGGACCCTGGCTTCAAGGACGGCGTCAATTTCTACGCCGGCCAGTCGGACAACTTCTTCGTCGGCAATGCCTTCCCGACCTGCAGCATCAACTTCACCGCCCAGGAGATCATGGGTCAGACCGAAGCGAACAAGTAGCGCCGGCCGGCGACTCGACCGTGGTGGGGCCGCCGCAGCTGTTTCGGATGGAGGGCGTCTGCAAACGCTACGGCGGCGTGCGGGCGCTGCAGGATGCGGATCTGGTGATCGAGGCCGGCCGCATCCATGCCGTGCTGGGCGAGAACGGCGCGGGCAAGTCGACCCTGATCAAGATCATGGCCGGCGTTGTTGCGCCGGACGGGGGCCGCATGCTGCTCGACGGCCGCCCGGTCGCGTTCGAGACGCCCGCCGCGGCACATGCGGCCGGCATCGCCTGCATCTTCCAGGAGCTGTCGCTGATCCCGGACCTGTCGGTGGCCGACAACATCGCGATCAGCAATCCGCCGCGGCGCTTCGGGCTGATCGACCGAAAGGCCCAGCGCCGCATGGCGGAAGGAGCACTGGCACGCGCCGGCGCCGAAGACATCCACCCGATGGCATTGGTCAAGGATCTGTCGCTGTCGCGCCGGCAGATGGTCGAGATCGCCAAGGCGCTGGCGCGCCGGCCGCGCATCCTGATCCTCGACGAGGCCACGTCGGCGCTGACGGCTGCCGACGTGACCAAGATTTATGCCGTGCTGAAGCGGCTGCGCGCCGAGGGCCTGGCCCTGCTGTACATCTCGCACCGCATGCACGAGATTGCCGAGCTTGCCGACGAGTGCACGGTCTTCTGCAACGGCCGCAGCGTGGCCAGTTTCGTCGCGGGTGCGAAGACCAACAACGAGGTGGTCGAGCTGATGATCGGGCGCGAGTACAGCGGCATCTTTCCTCCGAAGGGCGCGCGCGCGCCCACCGCGGCGGCACCGCGGCTCGAGGTGGTCCGGCTGGGCTGGACCGACAGGCTGCGCGACATCTCATTGCGGGTTCACCCCGGCGAGGTGGTCGGCCTGGGAGGGCTCGACGGCCAGGGCCAGCGCGAACTGCTGCTGGCGCTGTTCGGCGTGTTGCGTGGCACCACCGGGCAGGTTCTGGTCGATGGCCGGGCCGTCGAGATCCACGGCCCAGGCGACGCCAAGCGCCCGGCGGTCGGGATGGCGCTGATCCCGGAGGACCGCAAGACCGAGGGCCTGATGCTGCCGATGTCGGTGCGCGACAACCTGTCGTTCGCGGCGCTGGGGCGACTGTCCAGGGCGGGCATCGTCGACCGGGCTGCCGAACGCGCCGAGGTGGAGCGCGTCATCAAGCTGCTGGCTGTGCGCACCGATGGCACCGAGCTGGCTGCCGGGACGCTCTCCGGTGGCAATCAGCAGAAGCTGGTGATTGGCAAGTGGTTGATGTTGCAACCGCGAATCATCCTGCTGAACGACCCGACACGCGGCATCGATGTCGGCACCAAGCAGGAGATCTACCAGCTGCTGCGCCAGTTGGCTGATGGTGGCGCCGCGATCGTCTTCTACTCAACCGACTACGACGAACTGGTCGGTTGCTGCGACCGCGTGCTGGTGATGTACGACGGCGCCGTCAAGCGCGAACTGGCCGGTGCCGAGATCACCGAGCGCGCACTGATCAGCAGCGCCCTGAACCTCGGCGACGGGCCCCTCGTCGCCGCGCAGGCGGTCGCGGCATGAGTGGCGATTGGCCCTACCACCTGCGAGAACACCGGGGGACATTGCTGGCCCTGGCGGGCTTCGTCGTCATGTTCACGATCTACGTCGCCAATCACCCGGTCGGCCTGAACGCGAACGTTGCGACGACCGCGGCCAACAAGGGGGTGCTGCTGGCGATCGTGGCCATGGCGCAAACGCTCGTGGTTTTGACCGCAGGCATCGACCTGTCGGTCGGTATGGTGCTGGTACTGGCGAATTGCCTGGCCTCCAGCATCGTTGTCGGCACACCGTTGATGACAGCCCTGGGTGTGGTCGGCGTGCTGCTGGTGGGCTGCCTGTGCGGCGCGATCAACGGCCTGATCGTGATCTACGGTCGCCTACAGCCGATCGTCACGACGATCGCCACCGGCGCCGTCTACTACGGCGCGGCGTTGGCACTGCGGCGCGTCCCGGGCGGTGACGTCAATGCGTCGCTGGCCGATGCATTGACCGGCCAGTTGCCCGGCGGCGTGCCGGCCAGCCTGGTGCTGCTGCTGGCCTTGGTGTTGATCGTGTGGTTGCCGTTCCGGCGCTCTGCGATCGGCCGTGCCGCCTATGCGCTGGGCTCGTCAGAGGTCGCGGCCTACATGTCGGGCGTGCCGATCAGGCGCGCCAAGCTGGTGGCCTACACCTTGTCGGGGCTGTTGGCGTCGGTCGCGGGGCTCTTCGTTACCTTCATCACCTACTCCGGTGAGGCATCGGCCGCCAACGGCAGCACCTACACGCTGTATTCGATTGCTGCCGTGGTTCTGGGGGGCGTGTCGCTGTTCGGCGGCTCGGGCAGTGCTGTCGGCGCGATCTTCGGGGCGTTGATGTTCCGCACCATCGGCGACTTGTTGTTCGTCTTTAACCTCGACCCGCTGTGGCAGCCGCTGTTCCAGGGCGTCGTGCTGGCGGCTGCCGTGTGCCTCGGCTCAGTGCGCCTGCTGCAGGTGCGCAACCGGCTCGACCTTTATGGGTGAAACGGACCGCCCCCGAAGCGCCAGCGGCGTTCCCCCTGGCGACTGGAAGGCGCATGCTGCGCCTTGGGGCGCCGCTGGCGGACCGGCGGAGCCGGATCCGCGGCGGCTGCTGGGCCGTGCCGCGCGCGTGCGACAGCACGTCGACCCGGCCATCGCCTCAGCGTTCGGCTGCATCCTGGTGCTGCTGCTGTTGGGCAGCCTGTATTCGAGCAGCTTCCTCTCGCCCGAGTACCTGCTGCAGCAGTTGAAGGTGGCGTCCTTCCTCGGCGTCATCGCCACTGGCGCGATGATCGTGATCCTGCTCGGCCAGATCGACCTGTCGGTCCCGTGGGTGGTGGCGGTGGGCGGCATGATGGCCACGGCCGCCACGGGCTGGGGGCCGGTGGGCGTGGCCTTGGCCATCCCCGTTGGCGTGGGCTGCGGCGTTGCGCTGGGCTTGGTCAGCGGCGTCGGCGTCGCCTTCCTGCGCATCCCGTCGATGATCGTCACGCTGGCGGTGAACGCGGTCGCCCAAGGCCTGATGGTGGTGCACACGGGTGGCTTCTCGCCACAGGACGCGTCTTCGCCGGCGATGCGCTTCATCGCCACCGGCCACAGCCTGTTCGGCATTCCGAACGCATTGTTGGTCTGGGCGGCCGTCGGCACCGGTGCGGTCTTCCTGCTGACGCGAACGACCTTCGGCCGCGTGGTCTACGCGATCGGGAACCGCGAGCGCGCGGCCTACCTCTCCGGCGCGCGCACCCGCGCGGTGGTGATGGCTGCGTTCGCGATTTCGGGCGGGCTCTCGGCCTTCGGCGGGGTGTTGCTGGCCGGGTATGCCAGCAAGGCGGCCCAGGCGATGGGTGACCCCTACCTCCTGCCGGCCATCGCCGCGGTGGTTCTCGGCGGCACCTCGATCCTCGGCGGCCGCGGCAACTACCTCGGCACCGTCGCCGGCGTCATCCTGATCACCCTGCTGCAATCGATCCTGTCGGTGATGCAGATCGAGGAGTTTGGCCGGCATGTGATCTACGGCATCGTCATCATCGGCATGCTGCTGCTCTACGGCCGCGGACGCCGGCATATGGACTGAGAAGGAGACCAGGACCATGGCCCTCGCGCTGAGTTCGAGCTTCGAAGTCATCGACCCCCGCTTCTCCAAGCTGGCGTTCGGGAACGTGCATGTCGAAAAACTCTTCAGCGGTTGTCGCTGGGCCGAGGGACCGGCCTGGTTTGCCGCCGGTCGCTACCTGGTGTGGTCCGACATCCCGAACGACCGCATCCTGCGCTGGGACGAGACCGATGGTTCGGTGTCGGTGTTTCGCCAGCCGGCGATGAACAGCAACGGGCACAGCGTCGATCGCGAGGGGCGCCTGGTGTCGTGCGAGCACCGCGGGCGCTGCGTTTCGCGCACCGAGCACGATGGCCGGCGCACGGTGCTGGCCGAGCGGTTGGAAGGCAAGCGCTTCAACTCGCCGAACGATCTCGTCCTCAGGTCCGACGGCAGCATCTGGTTCACCGACCCGAGCTATGGCATCGACTCCGACTACGAGGGCGATGCCGCGCGCGGCGAGATCGGCGCCAACAACGTCTATCGCCTCGATGCCGGCAGTGGCCGCGTCAGCGTGGTGGCGAGCGACTTCGTTCAACCCAACGGATTGGCCTTCTCGCCCGACGAGTCGCTGCTCTACATCGTCGATACCGGTCTCACGCACCAGACCAATGGTCCGCACCATGTGCGGCGCTTCAAGGTGGGCGCCGACGGCGCATCGATCTCAGGCGGGGAGGTCTTCGCCACCTGCGCCGCGGGTGTGTACGACGGGCTGCGTGTCGATGTGCACGGCAATCTGTGGCTGTCGGCCGGCGACGGCGTGCATTGCCATGCGAGCGACGGCACGTTGCTGGGCAAGATACTGATACCCGAGGTCGTCGCCAATCTCTGCTTCGGTGGCCCGAAGCTGAACCGACTGTTCATCTGCGCCACCACGTCGCTGTACTCGGTGTACCTGAATTCGCGCGCTGCGGCACGACCGACCTAGATGCGCAGGGCACGAGCTTTCAGCCGCTGCGCCGGCGCACTGAGCGACGGCAACTTTCGGCGCGAGGCGAGCACGGCCTCGATATCGCCTGCGGCGCTGTCGATCAGCAGCAGGCTTGCTCGCTCGGCCTTCTGCGGCGCGCGCGCGATGACGGCATCGAGAACTGCGCGGTGCAACGGCAGCGAGCTGGCCGGCCCGTCCGGCCGCGAGGTCGAGATCTCGAAGCTGGTGCGCAGCAGCGCGCCCAGCGCCTTGCTCATTTGCACCACCATGCGGTTGTGGCAGGCGCTGAGCAGGCCCTGGTGGAACAGCAGGTCGCTGGCCACGTAATCGCCGCCTTCGTCGATCGCCTGCTTCATGCCGGCATAGGCCGCTTCGACAGCCGCGATGTCGGCCGCGCTGGCGCGCACGGCGGCCAGGCGCACGGCAGCCGGCTCGACGACGCGGCGCAGCTCCTGCAGATCGCGCAGGTACTCGCGCGTCAGGCCGACCTTCGATTGCCAGGCCACGACGTGCGGGTCGAACCAGTTCCACTGCTCGGCAGGCAGCACCTTGGTGCCGACCTTGGGACCGGTGAACAGCAGGCCCTTGGCGACCAGCGACTTCACGGCTTCGCGGACCACGGTGCGGCTGACCCCGAACTCGTCGCACAGCAGGGGCTCGGGCGGCAGCGATGCGCCCACCGCATAGTGCCCGGCGACGATCGCCACGCCGAGCTGCTCGAGCGTGTGGCCGTGCGCGCTCTTCACCGCGCCGGGGGCCAAGTTGCGGGCCGCGCTCACAGGCTGGCGGTCACGCCACCGTCGACATACAGGATGTGGCCGTTGATGAAGCGCGATGCATCGCTGGCCAGGAACACGGCCGCAGGCGCGAGTTCCTCGACATCGCCCCAGCGCCTGTTCGGCGTTCGGTTGATCAGCCAGGCGCTGAACGCCGGGTCGTCGACCAGCTTCTGATTCAGCTCGGTCTTGAAGTAGCCTGGGCCGAGGCCGTTGACGTTGATGCCATGCGGGCCAAGGTCGATCGCCATGCCCTTGGTCAGCATCTTCACCGCGCCCTTGCTCGCGGTGTAGGGCGCAATGCCGGGCCGGCCCAGTTCACTCTGCACCGAGCAGATGTTGATGATGCGGCCGCGCTGCCTGACCACCATGCGCCTGGCGACCGCCTGGCCGACCGTGAACATGCTGTCGAGGTTGGTGCGCATGATGGCCTGCCAGTCCTCGGCCGCGAAGTCCTGGAACGGCGCACGGCGCTGGATGCCGGCGTTGTTGACCAGGATGTCGACCGGTGCGATCTCGCTTTCGATCGACGCGACGGCGGCTTCCACGGCCGGTGCATCGCAGACATCGAAGGACCGGGCGTGAACGGCCAAGCCCTCGCCGGACAGCGCGGCTCGGGTGTGCTCGAGCCGATCGGCATCGCGGCCGTTGAGCACCACCACAGCACCGGCCTGCGCCAGACCGCGCGCAATCGCCAGGCCGATGCCGGCCGACGAGCCCGTCACCAAGGCCAGGCGGCCGTCGAGGCGGAACGTGCCGGCATCGATCATGGTCGGCGCGACCTAGAGGCGCTGGCCGGATGCGGCGTCGAACACATGGGCCTTCTCGGCGTCGACGGCCAGGTGCACCGTCTGGTCGGGTTTGACCTCGGTGCGGCCGTGCATCACCAGGATGAGCTGCTGGCCGCCGACTTCGACCAAGAGCTCGGTTTCGGCGCCGGTCGGCTCGATCACGATCACCTTGGCTGCGATGCCCGCGGCGGCCAGCGACAGGTCGCCAGGCCGGATGCCGTACTGCACCGCCTGGCCTTCGGCCGCGCTACTGGCCAGCGCTGGCAGCGGCCAGCGCTGGCCGAGGCCCTCGACCGCGCCGCTGCGCAGCGTGCCTGCAAAGACATTCATGGCCGGGGAGCCGATGAACTGGGCCACGAAGAGGTTGCGCGGTCGGTCGAACAATTCGAGCGGCGTGCCGATCTGCTCGATCAGGCCGTCGTGCATCACGACGATGCGGTCGGCCATCGTCATCGCCTCGATCTGGTCGTGCGTGACGTAGACCGTAGTCGTCTTCAGGCGCTGGTGTAGGGCCTTGATCTCGGCGCGCATCGCGACGCGCAACTTGGCGTCGAGGTTCGACAGCGGCTCATCGAACAGGAACACCTTCGGGTCGCGCACGATCGCGCGCCCCATCGCGACGCGCTGGCGTTGGCCGCCGGAGAGCTCGCGCGGATAACGGTCGAGCAGCTTGTCGAGATTCAGGATGCGCGCCGCGTTGTCGACGCGCTGGTCGGTGGTCTGCTTGTCGGCGCGGCGCAGGCGCAGCGAGAAACCCATGTTCTCGCGTACCGTCATGTGCGGGTACAGCGCATAGCTCTGGAACACCATCGCGATGTCGCGGTCCTTCGACTCGAGCTCGTTGACGACCTTGCCGTCGATCGAGATCTCGCCGCCAGTGATGTCCTCGAGGCCCGCGAGCATGCGCAGCAGCGTGCTCTTGCCGCAGCCCGACGGCCCGACCAGAACCACGAACTCGCCGTCGGCGATGTCGAAGCCCAGGCCGTGCAGGACCTTGACCTTGCCGTAGGTTTTCTCAATGTCGCGGAAGGTGACCGATGCCATGACGTGCCTTGTTTAGCTCTTCACGGCGCCGGCGGTGAGGCCGCCGACCATGTAGCGCTTGAACGCGTAGTAGATCGCTGCCGGCGGCAGCGCGTAGATCAGGCCGGTGGCCATCAGCAGCTCCCAGGGCGAATCGTTGGCGGCGAGGAAGTTGCCCAGCGCGACGGCCAGGGTCACGTCCTGGTCATTGGACAACAGCAGGAAGGCGTAGAGGTATTCGTTCCAGGCCAGCAGCA
>DATDES010000029.1:0-10521 GCA_036522975.1 Burkholderiaceae bacterium
GAGGGCCAGGTCTTGATCGGCTGGCGCAATGTGCCGGTGGACCGCGAGATGCCGATGTCACCGGCGGTACGTGCCAAGGAGCCGGTGATCCGGCAGATCTTCATCGGCCGCGGGCCTGACGTGATCGTGCCCGATGCACTCGAGCGCAAGTTGTACGTGATCCGCAAGACGGCCAGCTCGGCAATCCAGGCCCTGAAGCTCACCCACAGCCGCGAGTACTACGTGCCGAGCATGAGCTGCCGCACGGTGATCTACAAGGGCCTGCTGCTGGCCAGCCAGGTCGGCCAGTACTACCTCGACCTGCAGGACCCGCGCACCGTTTCGGCGCTGGCTCTGGTGCATCAGCGCTTCTCGACCAACACCTTCCCAGAGTGGCCGCTGGCGCACCCCTACCGGATGGTCGCGCACAACGGCGAGATCAACACCGTGAAGGGCAACTTCAACTGGATGCGTGCGCGCGAAGGGGTGATGAAGTCACCGGTGCTTGGCGATGACCTGAAGAAGCTCTACCCGATCAGTTTCGAGCACCAGAGCGACACCGCCACCTTCGACAACGCACTCGAGCTGCTGACGATGAGCGGCTACCCGCTGGCGCACGCGGCGATGATGATGATCCCCGAGGCCTGGGAGCAGCACGAGGGCATGGACATCCGGCGTCGTGCGTTCTACGAGTACCACGCGGCCATGCTCGAGCCCTGGGACGGCCCGGCGGCGATGGTCTTCACCGATGGCAAGCAGATCGGCGCCACCCTTGACCGCAACGGCCTGCGCCCCGCACGCTACATCGTCACCGACGACGATCTGGTGATCATGGCCTCGGAGTCCGGTGTGCTACCGATTCCCGAGAACCGCATCGTCCGCAAGTGGCGACTGCAGCCGGGCAAGATGTTCCTGATCGACCTGGAGCAGGGTCGCATCGTCGATGATGAAGAGCTGAAGAACCAGTTCGCCTTCGCCAAGCCGTACCGGCAATGGATCGAGAACGTCCGCGTCAAGCTCGATGCGATCGACATTCTGCCGGCCGCACCGCTGCCCTCGACCGAGTCGCTGCTCGACCGCCAGCAGGCCTTCGGCTACACCCAGGAAGACCTGAAGTTCCTGATGAGTCCGATGGCCGCGGCCGGCGAGGAAGGGATCGGCTCGATGGGGAACGACTCGCCGCTGGCCGTGCTTTCAGACAAGAACAAGCCGCTCTACAACTATTTCAAGCAGTTGTTCGCGCAGGTCACCAACCCGCCGATCGATCCGATTCGCGAAGCGATCGTGATGTCGCTGAACAGCTTCATCGGCCCCAAGCCGAATCTGCTCGACATCAATGCCGTCAACCCGCCGATGCGCCTGGAAGTGACGCAGCCGGTGCTCGACTTCGACGACATGGCGCGGTTGCGCGGGATTGGCCAGCACACGCACGACAAGTTCAAGAGCTACGAAATCGACATCAGCTACCCGCTGACCTGGGGCCGCGAGGGTATCGAGGCCAAGTTGGCGTCGCTGTGCGCCGAGAGTGTCGATGCGATCAAGAGTGGTCACAACGTGCTCATCATCACCGACCGCCATGTCGGTCGCGAGCAGGTGGTGATCCCGGCGTTGTTGGCCCTGTCGGCGGTGCACCAGCACCTGGTCCGCGAGGGCCTGCGCACGACGGCCGGCCTGGTTGTCGAGACCGGGTCGGCGCGCGAGGTGCATCACTTTGCGGTGCTTGCCGGCTACGGCGCCGAGGCGGTGCACCCGTACCTCGCGATGGAGACGCTGGCGTCGCTGCACGCCGAATTGCCGGGCGAGCTGTCGGCCGAGAAGGCGATCTACAACTACGTCAAGGCCATCGGCAAGGGCCTGTCGAAGATCATGTCCAAGATGGGCGTGTCGACCTACATGAGCTACTGCGGCGCGCAGCTGTTCGAGGCCATCGGCTTGGACAAGCCATTGGTGGAAAAGTACTTTCGCGGCACGGCTTCGCAGGTCGGCGGCATCGGTGTGTTCGAAGTTGCCGAGGAAGCCCTGCGCATGCACCGCGCCGCCTTCGGCACCGATCCGTTGCTGGACTCGATGCTGGATGCCGGTGGCGAGTACGCCTGGCGGGTGCGCGGCGAGGAGCACATGTGGACACCCGACGCGATTGCCAAGCTGCAGCATGCGGCGCGCGCGGGCAAGTTCGACACCTACAAGGAATACGCCCAGATCATCAACGACCAGAGCAAGCGTCACATGACGCTGCGCGGGCTGTTCGAGTTCAAGGTCGATCCGAGCAAGGCGATTGCGGTCGAGGAGGTCGAGCCCGCGGCCGAGATCGTCAAGCGCTTCGCGACGGGTGCGATGTCGCTCGGCTCGATCTCCACCGAGGCCCACGCGACCCTGGCTGTAGCGATGAACCGCATCGGCGGAAAGAGCAACACCGGCGAAGGTGGCGAAGACCCGGCGCGCTACCGAAACGAGCTGAAGGGTATCCCGATCACCGAGGGCCAGATGGTCAGTGACGTGGTCGGCAGCAAGGTCATCGCCGCTGACTACGCGCTGAAGGCCGGCGACAGCCTGCGCAGCAAGATCAAGCAGGTGGCCTCGGGCCGCTTCGGCGTGACGACGGAGTATCTTGTCAGCGCCGACCAATTGCAGATCAAGATGGCGCAAGGTGCCAAGCCGGGTGAGGGCGGTCAGTTGCCCGGTGGCAAGGTCAGCGAATACATCGGCATGCTGCGTTACTCGGTGCCGGGCGTGGGCCTTATCAGCCCGCCGCCGCACCACGACATCTATTCGATCGAGGACCTGGCCCAACTGATCCACGACTTGAAGAACGCGAATCCGCGCGCCGGCGTCAGCGTCAAGCTGGTGAGCGAAGTCGGTGTCGGCACGATCGCCGCGGGCGTGGCCAAGTGCAAGGCCGATCACGTGGTGATCGCCGGTCACGACGGCGGTACCGGCGCCTCGCCGTGGTCGTCGATCAAGCATGCCGGCACACCGTGGGAGCTGGGCTTGGCCGAGACGCAGCAGACCCTGGTGCTGAACCGACTGCGCGGACGCATCCGCGTCCAGGCCGATGGCCAGATGAAGACCGGTCGCGACGTCGTGATCGGCGCGCTTCTCGGTGCCGACGAGTTCGGCTTCGCCACCGCGCCCTTGGTCGCCGAGGGCTGCATCATGATGCGCAAGTGCCACCTCAACACCTGCCCCGTGGGCGTGGCCACGCAGGACCCGGTGCTGCGTGCCAAATTTGCCGGACGCCCCGAGCATGTCGTCAACTTCTTCTTCTTCGTTGCCGAGGAAGCGCGCCAGATCATGGCGCAGCTGGGCATCCGCAAGTTCGACGATCTGATCGGCCGCAGTGACCTGCTCGACACCCGGAAGAGCATTGCCCACTGGAAGGCGCGCGGCCTCGACTTCAGCCGCATCTTCCATCAGGTACAGGTGCCGGCCGACGTGCCGCGACACCAGGTCGACGTGCAGGATCACGGTCTGGACAAGGCCCTGGATGTCAAGCTGATCGAGAAGTGCCGCCCCGCCATCGAGCGCGGCGAGAAGGTCCAGTTCATGGAGACCGCACGCAACATCAACCGCAGTGTTGGCGCGATGTTGTCGGGCGAGTTGATCCGTCAGCGCCCCGAGGGCCTGCCCGACCAGAGCATCTTCATCCAGATGGAAGGCACTGGAGGCCAGAGCTATGGCGCCTTCTTGGCCAGCGGCATCACCTTCTACCTGATCGGCGACGCCAACGATTACACCGGCAAAGGCCTCTCCGGTGGGCGCATCGCGATCCGGCCGAGCATCGACTTCCGCGGCGACGCGACCGCCAACATCATCATCGGCAACACCGCGCTGTACGGCGCGACCAGCGGCGAAGCCTTCTTCCGCGGCGTGGCCGGCGAGCGATTTGCCGTCCGTCTGTCGGGAGCCACGGCGGTGGTCGAGGGCACGGGCGACCACGGTTGTGAGTACATGACCGGCGGCACCGTCGCGGTCCTGGGCAAGACCGGCCGCAATTTCGCGGCAGGCATGAGCGGCGGCGTCGCCTATGTGTACGACGAGGATGGGCACTTCGCGCGCCGTTGCAACACCAGCATGGTGGCGCTGGACAAGGTCCTGGCGCGCGACGACCAAGATGTCGCCACGTACCACAAGGGCCAGGCCGATGAGTCCCTGCTGAAGGCGCTGATCGAGGACCACCACCGCTGGACAGGTTCCTTGCGCGCGCGCCAGATTCTCGACAACTGGGCCGAATCGAGGGCGCGCTTCATCAAGGTCTTCCCGCACGAGTACCAGCGAGCGCTGAAGCAGATGAACGCCACGGCCACGGCCAGCGCGACGATCGCCAAGGCCAAGGCCGTGGCGGTCTCCGCCAAGTAGAAGGATCAGGGTCCGAGATCATGGGAAAAGTCACCGGCTTCCTCGAATACGAGCGCCTCGAAGAGGGCTACGAGCCCGTTGCCAAGCGCGTGAAGAACTACAAGGAGTTCGTCATCGCGCTGAATGCCGACCAGGCCAAGCAACAGGGCGCCCGCTGCATGGACTGCGGCACGCCGTTCTGCAACAGCGGCTGCCCGGTCAACAACATCATCCCGGACTTCAACGACCTGGTGTACCGGGGCGACTGGAAGAACGCGATCGAAGTCCTGCACTCGACCAACAACTTCCCCGAGTTCACCGGCCGCATCTGCCCGGCGCCCTGCGAGGCGGCGTGCACGCTCAATGTCAATGACGACCCGGTGGGCATCAAGTCGATCGAGCACGCGATCATCGACCGCGCCTGGGCCGAGGGCTGGGTCAAGCCACTGCCGCCGAAGGCCAGGACCGGCAAGACCGTCGCCGTGGTCGGCTCCGGCCCGGCCGGCCTGGCCGCCGCGCAACAACTCGCGCGCGCCGGCCATGCCGTCACGGTGTTCGAGAAGAATAGCCGCATCGGCGGCCTGCTGCGCTACGGCATTCCAGACTTCAAGATGGAGAAGTCGCACATCGACCGCCGCATCGAGCAAATGCAGGCCGAGGGCGTCGTCTTCCGCGCCGGGGTGCTGGCCGGTGCGCTGCCCAAGGGCAGCAAGGTCACCAACGACGCCAAACAGACGATCAGTGCCGACGAGTTGAAGGCCCAGTTCGACGCCGTGCTGCTGACCGGCGGCGCCGAGCAGAGCCGCGACCTGCCGGTGCCCGGCCGAGAACTCGACGGCGTGCACTTCGCGATGGAGTTCCTGCCGCAGCAGAACAAGGTCGTCGCCGGCGACAAGCTCAAGGGCCAGCTGATGGCGACCGGCAAGCATGTCATCGTCATTGGCGGCGGCGACACCGGTAGCGATTGCGTCGGCACCAGCAACCGCCACGGCGCGTCCAGCGTGACGCAGTTCGAGTTGCTGCCGCAGCCGCCCGATGAAGAGAACAAGCCCCTGGTCTGGCCCTACTGGCCGATCAAGCTGCGCACCAGTTCGAGCCACGAAGAAGGTTGCCAGCGCGAGTTCGCGATCGCCACCAAGGAACTGATCGGCGAAAAGGGCAAGGTGACGGCGCTGAAGACCGTGCGGGTCGAATGGCAGGGCAGCAAGATGGTTGAAGTACCGGGCAGCGAGCAGGTGCTGAAAGCCGACCTGGTGTTGCTGGCGATGGGCTTCGTCAGCCCCGTCGCATCGGTCCTCGAAGCCTTCGGCGTCGAACGTGACAACCGGGGCAACGCCAAGGCTGCGACCGATGGCGCGGGCTGCTACCGTACCAGTGTCGACAAGGTCTTCGCCGCCGGCGACATTCGTCGCGGGCAGAGCCTGGTGGTCTGGGCGATCCGCGAGGGCCGGCAGGCGGCGCGGGCGATCGACGAGGCCCTGATGGGAGCCAGCGCACTGCCTCGTTGACCCTCTTCGGTGCCCCCAGGGGAATCCCGCATATTCTTGCCTCGCATGCGAGAATCCGGCGCAGAAAAACACCCCGCGCCTGGGCTGTTGCCCGCCACGCCGCTTGAACCACGACACCCTGATCGAGATCGACCACGTCACCTTCGGCTATGACGCGAGCCGAACGATCCTCGACGACATCAGCCTGCGTTTCGCGCGCCGAAAGGTCACCGCCATCCTCGGGGGATCGGGTTGTGGCAAGACCACCCTGCTGCGCCTGATCGGCGGCATGGTCGCGGCCAATCGCGGCCGGGTCGTCTTCGATGGCGAACTGATCAACGCCCGCGACCGCGGCCAGTTGCTGCGCCAGCGCAGGCGCATGGGCATGCTGTTTCAGTTCGGTGCCCTGTTCACCGACCTGAGCGTGTTCGACAACGTGGCCTTCCCGTTGCGTGAGCACTCGGGCCTGTCGGAATCGATGATCCACGACATCGTGCTGATGAAGTTGAATGCCGTCGGCCTGCGCGGTGCGGCCGGACTGCGCATTGCCGAGGTCTCGGGCGGCATGTCGCGCCGTATCGCCTTGGCGCGTGCGATCGCGCTGGACCCCGAACTGATCATGTACGACGAGCCCTTTGCGGGCCTGGACCTGATCTCGATGGGCGTGGCCTCGAACCTGATCCGCAAGCTCAACGACGCGACCGGAGCGACCTCGCTCGTGGTGTCGCACGACGTGCCCGAGTGCATGGCGATCAGCGACCACGTGATCCTGCTCGCCAACGGGGGCCGTATCGTCGCCCAGGGCACGCCGGCCGAGCTGATGTCGTCGCGCGATCCCGAAACGCGGCAGTTCGTGCGCGGCGAGCCCGACGGGCCGGTCAAGTTCCACTATCCGGCGCGATCGTTGGCGGAAGATTTCGGCGTCGGTGCGGCCGTATGAGCTTCTCCGATGCACTGGCCGCGATCGGCGCGACGACCATCCGCGCCGTGCGCTCGTTCGGCCGCGCCGGCCTGTTCTTCGCCGATCTGATCGCCCATGTCCCCGCGGCCTTGCGCCGCTTCGGCCTGGTGCTGCAGCAGATCCATGCCATCGGCAACCTTTCGCTGCTGATCATCCTGGCATCGGGCTTGGCGGTCGGCTTCGTGCTGGCGCTGCAGATGTACTACGCGCTGGCGACCTATGGCGCAACCGAGTCGCTCGGCCTGATCGTCAACCTGTCGCTGGTGCGCGAGCTCGGCCCGGTGGTGACGGCGCTGCTGTTCGCGGGGCGCGCCGGCACTTCGCTGACGGCGGAGATCGGGCTGATGAAGGCCGGCGAACAACTGTCAGCAATGGAAATGATGGCGGTCGATCCGCGCAGCCGCGTGCTGGCGCCGCGCTTCATCGGCGGCGTGATCTCGATGCCCCTGCTGGCGATCCTGTTCTCGGCCATCGGTATCCTGGGTGCCTACGTCGTCGGCGTGCTGCTGATCGGCCTGGACTCGGGCAACTTCTGGTCGCTGATGCAGGCTCGCGTCGATGTCTGGCGCGACGTCGGCAACGGCGTCGTCAAAAGCTTCGCCTTCGGCGTCGTGTGCACCGCGGTGGCGTTGTACCAGGGGCACGAGACCGACGCCACGCCCGAAGGCGTGGCGTATGCGACGACGCGCACTGTCGTGGTGTCGTCGCTGTCGGTGCTCGGCCTCGATTTCATTCTGACGGCCCTGATGTTTTCGCGGCCGTGACCAAAGAGGAGCAGGGCAGATGAGGAAAAGAGGGATCGAGACGATGGTCGGGCTGTTCGTGCTGCTCGGCGTTGCGGCCGCCCTGTTTCTCGCACTGAAGGCCGCCAACCTGGCCAGTTTCGGCGAGCACAAGGGTTACAGCCTGAGCGCGAAGTTCGACAACATCGGTGGCCTGAAACCGCGCGCGCCGGTGCGCAGTGCCGGGGTCACCGTGGGTCGCGTCAAGCGCATCACGCTCGACGCCAAGACCTACCAGGGCGTGGTGACGATGGAGATCGACCTCGGCGTGCGCTTCCCGAAGGATTCGTCGGCCAAGATCCTCACGTCCGGCCTGCTCGGGGATCAGTACATCGGCCTCGAACCGGGCGCAGACGACAAGGAGTTGGCGGCCGGCGACGTGATCCGCCAGACGCAGTCGGCCGTGGTGCTGGAAAACCTGATCGGGCAGATGATCTTCAACAAGGCCGCCGAGGCGGGTGACGCCAACGGCGCTGCGAGTGGGGCGGCGAAGAAGTGAAGCGGCAGCGTCGCCGGCAGCTTGTCACCGCCCTCGCGCTCGTCGCCGCGACGGGTGCTGGCCACGCGCAATCCGCCAACGATCCGTTCGAAAGCTGGAACCGCGGAGTGTTCGCCTTCAACGAGGAACTCGATGCGGCGATCCTGAAGCCCGTCGCCACCGCCTATACAAAGGTCGTGCCCGAGCTGGCTCGCGCCGGCGTCACGAACTTCTTCAACAACTTCCGCGACGGCTGGTCTGCGATCAACCACTTGCTGCAAGGCAAACCGGTGGCGGCCGCAGAAATGGGCATGCGCGTCGCGACCAATTTGCTGTTCGGCATCGGTGGCATCTTCGATCCGGCCACCGACCTGGGCATGGAACGGCGCCGCGAGGACTTCGGCCAGACGCTCGGCAGCTGGGGTTTTCCGGCCGGCCCTTATCTCGTGCTGCCGCTGTTCGGAGCTTCGTCGCTGCGCGACACCGCCGGGCTGACGCTGGACTTGGCCTGGGCCACCGGCTACCTGACGAACGATGACGGCGTGCGCATCGGCTTGACAGTGCTGGAATTGATCGACGTCCGCGCGGGCCTGCTCGGTGCCTCGCGCGTCGTCGATGAAATCGCGCTCGACAAGTATGTGTTCATTCGTGACGGCTACCTGACGCGGCGGCGTAGCATGGTCTACGACGGCGATCCGCCGGAACTGCCCGAATCGGATGACGATGTGTCGGACAAGGCCCCGGAGAAGGCGTCAGACAACGCGCCGAAGTAAACCCCGCGCGGTCGACAACGTTGTAGCGTATGGCGTGCCGCACCGGCGGCCGACCTGAAAGGACCTTCACTCATGTGGTTCAAACAAATACTTGCCGCGCTCTGGATGGTGCTGGCCCTGGGCGCGGTGCACGCGCAGACGGCGCCAGATGCCCTGATCAAGCAGGTGTCCGACGAAGTCATCGATACCATCAAGGGCGACAAGGCGATCCAGTCCGGCGATGTGGGCAAGATCATCGCCCTGGTCGATACCAAGGTCATGCCGCACGTGAACTTCCAACGCATGACGGCCTCCGCCGTCGGCCGTCACTGGAAGGGCGCCACGCCAGAGCAGCAAAAGCGTCTGCAGGACGAGTTCAAGATCCTGATCGTGCGCACCTATGCCGGCGCGCTGACCCAGGTGAAGGACCAGACCGTGCAGCTCAAACCCCTGCGTGCCGGCGCCGACGACAGCGAAGTCGTCGTGCGCACCGAGGTCAAGGGCAAGGGCGATCCGATCCAGCTCGACTACCGCCTGGAAAAGAGCGGCAGCACCTGGAAGATCTACGACGTCAATGTGCTCGGCGTCTGGCTTGTCGAACAATACCGGTCGAGCTTCGCGCAGGAGATCGGCACCGGGGGCGTCGACGGTCTGATCGCTAAGCTGGCCGAGCGCAACAAGGCCGCCGTCAAGACCTGACGCGATGGTCGCGCTGCCTCAAACGCTGACGCTGGCCGAGGCCAATGACGCAGTGCTGTCGATCGAGCATGCGCTCGGGCAGGGCAGCGTCGAGAAGGGTGCGTTGGTCATCGATGCCCATCCGCTGCGCAACTTTGACACCGCGGCGATTGCCGTTCTGCTCGAAGCGCATCGCTTGGCCCGTGCCGCCGGGCGCGCGCTGGATGTGCGCGGCGCGCCGACAGCAATGATCGAACTATCGGGCCTATATGGCGTCGACGGGCTGCTCGGATTTGCAGTGCCGGACGCGCCTTCTCACTCAACGCGCGCGTAACGCCGGATGCGCAGGTTGCGCTTGATCTCGGCCAGCATCGGCCGCAGTGCCGCGCCGAGTCTGAGCGCGACCCCGGTGGTCAAGATGTCGATGATCACCAGGTGCAGCAACCGGGACACCATCGGACTATAGCGGTCGTAATCCTCGGGGTGGTCGGCGGCCAGCAGCACGTGCTGCGCACCGCTCGACGCATGGGCCAAGGGCGAGCCGCTGGCGGTGATGACGACCGTCGTCGCTCCTTTTCGCCGCGCGATCTCGGCGGCATCGAGCAGGTCGCGGCTGCGGCCCGAGTTCGAGATGATCACCGCGCAGTCTCCGGCCTGCAGCATGGTCGCGCTCATCACCTGCACATGGCCGTCGCTGACGGCTGTCGCGGCGACCCCGAGGCGGAAGAACTTGTGTTGCGCATCCTGCGCCACGATGCCCGAATTGCCGACCCCGTAGAACTCGATACGCCGGCCGTCGCGGCAGGCCGCCGCCAGGGCCTCGATCGCGCGGTCGATGGCGTGGCCGGCGGCGTTGTTGCGGTACTTGAGCAGCGCGCTGACCGCGTTGTCGATGACCTTGACCACGATGTCCCCGGCCTTGTCGTCCTCGTCCACCGCACGATGGACGAAGGGCACGCCTTCGTTGACCGCCCCGGCGAGCTTCAACTTGAAGTCGGCCAGGCCGTCGTAGCCCACGCTGCGACAGAAGCGGACCACCGTCGGCTTGCTGACCGCCGAGCGCGCGGCC
>DATDES010000030.1:0-2203 GCA_036522975.1 Burkholderiaceae bacterium
CCCGGCGGCAGAGGCCGCGGCGGCTCACGCGCTGATGGAGTCGAGCACCCACGTCGGCAAGATCGTCCTGGACTAGAGTTGACCGTGCGCAAGAAGCTCATCGTCGGCAACTGGAAGATGCACGGCAGCCATTCGGCGAATGCCGAGCTGCTGGCTTGCATCGTCGCCGCACGTCCGTTCATGGCCGACGTTGCGGTCTGCGTGCCATCGCCCTACCTGTCCGAAACCGCCGTGGCGCTCGCCGCCCACGACATCCGCTGGGGCGCGCAGGACTGCTCCGCGCATGAGCAGGGCGCCTACACCGGCGAAGTCTCGGCCGCGATGCTGGCCGAGTTCGGTTGCCGCTACGCCATCGTCGGCCATTCCGAGCGCCGGGCCTACCATGCCGAGAGCGACCAGCTGGTCGCCGACAAGGCCAAGGCCGCGCTGGCCCGAGGCGTGACCCCGATCGTTTGCGTCGGCGAGACGCTGAACCAGCGGGAAGCCGGCGAGACCGAGTCTGTCGTCAAGCGCCAGCTCTCCGCGGCGATCCACGCCCTGGCCCATTGTGCCGGCGAGATGGTGGTCGCTTACGAGCCGGTCTGGGCCATTGGCACCGGCCGCACCGCCACGCCCGAGCAGGCCCAGACCGTGCATGCGCTGTTGCGCGCGCAACTGCGCGCCGCGACCGCACGGGCCGACGACATGAAGATCCTCTACGGCGGCAGCGTCAAACCCGACAACGCCGCGACGCTGTTTGCTCAGCCTGACATCGACGGCGGCTTGATCGGCGGGGCCTCCTTGAAGGCCGCCGATTTCGTCGCCATCTGCCGCGCGGCGCAGTGACTCCCTTTTTCTCGACAACAACATCACCATGCAAATCTGGTTGAACCTCGTGCTGGCGGTCCAGCTCATCACGGCCGTGGTCATGATCGGCCTCGTGCTCGTGCAGCATGGCAAGGGCGCCGACATGGGCGCCTCGTTCGGCAGCGGCGCCTCCGGCAGCCTGTTCGGCGCGACCGGCAGTGCCAACTTCCTGTCGCGCTCGACGGCGGTCTGTGCCGCGGTCTTCTTCGTCTGCACCCTGGCCCTGGCTTATTTCGGCAACCTCGGTGGTGCGGCGCGCGACAGCGGCGGCAGCGTGTTCGAGCGTGCGGGCGCGGCCAGCGCGCCGGTGGCCGCTTCGGCCCCGGCCGTTGGGCAGATTCCGACGGCGCCAGTGGCCGCTGCGGCCAGCGCACCGCCTGTAGTTGATGTGGCCGCATCGGCGGCGTCGGCGCCGAAACAGTGAGCGATTGCCCGTAGAATTCCGTGTTGTCCGGAGCGCCATTCCTCACGCCATCCGGACAACAAGGCTAGGCCGCCGACGTGGTGAAATTGGTAGACACGCTATCTTGAGGGGGTAGTGGCGAAAGCTGTGCGAGTTCGAGTCTCGCCGTCGGCACCAACAACAAGACAGTCTCTCCCTCGATCCCCTGATCGGCGAACATGGATCTGCAACCCTACCTGCCCGTCATCCTGTTCATCCTGGTCGGCGTGGCGGTCGGTGTCGCGCCGCAGGTGTTGGGCTTCGTTTTCGGCCCGAACCGCCCCGATGCCGAAAAGAACAGCCCCTACGAGTGCGGCTTCGAGGCCTTCGAGGATGCGCGCATGAAGTTCGACGTGCGCTACTACCTCGTCGCCATCCTCTTCATCCTGTTCGACCTCGAGATCGCCTTCCTCTTCCCCTGGGCGGTGGCGCTGAATGAAATCGGTGCATCAGGCTTCTGGGCCATGATGGTCTTCCTGGGCATCCTGGTTGTAGGCTTCATCTACGAATGGAAGAAGGGCGCCCTCGATTGGGAGTGACGAATCATGGGCATTGAAGGCGTTCTGAAGGAAGGGTTCGTCACCACCTCGGTGGACACCCTGGTCAACTGGTCGAAGACCGGTTCGCTGTGGCCGATGACCTTCGGCCTGGCCTGTTGCGCGGTGGAAATGATGCACGCCGGTGCGGCGCGCTACGACATCGACCGTTTCGGCATGCTCTTTCGCCCCAGCCCGCGCCAGAGCGACCTGATGATCGTCGCCGGCACGCTGTGCAACAAGATGGCGCCGGCGCTGCGCAAGGTCTACGACCAGATGGCCGAGCCACGCTGGGTGCTGTCGATGGGCTCCTGCGCCAACGGCGGCGGCTACTACCACTACAGCTATTCGGTGGTGCGCGGCTGCGACCGTATCGTGC
>DATDES010000031.1:0-5609 GCA_036522975.1 Burkholderiaceae bacterium
ATGCACGACATCGCCGCCGCCCTCTCGCTGAACGACGTCGCCTGCACCTTCACCAGCCGCGACGATGCGAGCGAGCGCTACACCGCGGTGCAGGACGTGACGCTGACCGTCGGCGCCGGTGAGTTCGTTGCCGTGGTCGGGCCGACCGGCTGCGGCAAGAGCACGTTGCTGAACGTGGCGGCGGGCCTGTTGGCGCCCAGCGTCGGCTCGGTCTCGGTGTTCGGCACGCCGCTCACCGGCCTGAACACCCGCGCCGGCTACATGTTCCAGGCCGACAGCCTGATGCCTTGGCGCACCGCCCGGCAGAACGTGATGGCCGGATTCGAGTTTCGCGGCATGCCGTTGCCGGAGGCGCGCAGGCAGGCCGACGACTGGCTCAAGCGCGTCGGCCTGGGCGGCTTCGGCGACCGCTATCCGCACCAGCTGTCGGGCGGCATGAGGAAGCGCACCTCGCTGGCGCAGACCTTGGCGCTGGACCCCGACATCATCCTGATGGACGAACCCTTCTCGGCGCTCGACATCCAGACCCGGCAGCTGATGGAGAACGAGGTGCTGGCGCTGTGGCAGGCCAAGAAGAAGGCGGTGCTCTTCATCACCCACGACCTCGATGAAGCCATCGCGATGAGCGACTGCGTCGTGGTCATGAGCGCCGGCCCGGCCTCGCGGCCGATCGGTGCCTTCGACGTCGACCTGGCGCGGCCGCGGGACGTCGCCGAGATCAAGACCAATCCGCGCTTCATCGAACTGCACGCCGCGATCTGGGCCGTGCTGCGCGACGAGGTGCTGAAGGGCTATGCCCAGCAGCTGCGGGCGGTCGCGGCATGAAGCGCGCGCCGATCAACATGCGCCACATTCGGATCTGGCAAGCTGCGCTTTTGATTGCGGTGTTCGTGCTCTGGCATGTGCTAACCAAGCCGGGCCTGGTGCCGCCGCTGTTCTTCGACAACGACCGCCAGGCGGCCTTCTTCTTCGGCGAGCCCTTGAGGATTGCGGCCCGCATCTGGGACTGGTTCATCGTCAACGCCGACATCTACCGCCACCTGGCGGTGACGCTGACCGAGACCCTGCTCGCGTTCGGCATCGGCTCGGTGCTCGGCCTGGCGACCGGTCTGTGGCTGGCTCTCTCGCCGACCGCCAGCGCGATTCTCGAGCCCTACATCACCGCGCTGAACTCGATGCCGCGCATCATCCTGGCGCCGATCTTCGCGGTCTGGTTCGGGCTCGGCATCGCGTCGAAGGTGGCCCTGGGCGTGACGCTGGTGTTCTTCATTGTCTTCTTCAACGTCTACCAGGGTGTCAAAGAGGTCAGCCCGGTGGTGCTGGCCAACGCCCGCATGCTCGGCGCGAACCAAAAGCAGCTGCTTCGCCACGTCTACCTGCCCAGCGCGACCAGCTGGGTGTTCTCGTCCTTGCACACCAGCGTCGGGCTGGCCTTCGTCGGCGCGGTCGTCGGCGAATACCTCGGCTCGAGCCAGGGCGTCGGCTACCTGATCCTGCAGGCCGAAGGGACGTTCGACATCAACACCGTGATGGCCGGCATCCTGGTGCTGACCGGATTCGCCTTGCTGCTCGACGCGCTGGTCGGACGCATCGAGCGGCGCTTGATGAAATGGCAGCCGCGCGAGGCGCAAACCGAGAAACTGTGAGCTGAACCCGTTCCAGGGCAGGCAAGCGATGGCGAGCAAAGACTTCGACACGATGGAGGACAGCAACCGCTCGTCCAACCCGAACATCCACGAACTCAGCGACCCGGCGCGGCGGATCGTGCTGCGCGGCGGTCTGGGCCTGGCCGCCAGCGCGTTGTACGGACCGCTGGTCTCCGGCTGCGCCGTGGCCGCGCCGCGCGAGACGCGCTCAACCGCAGGACGTCTGATCGGCTTCAAGGGCGTGCCTGCGACGGCCAACGACAGCGTGGTCGTGCCGGAGGCCTATGTCGCATCGGTGATCGCCGCCTGGGGCGACCCGGTCGGTGTGCCGGGCAACATGCCGGCTTTCAAGGCCGACGCGTCGAACAGCGCCGACGAGCAGGCCGTGCAGCTGGGCATGCACCACGACGGCATCCATTACTACGCCCTCGGCGGCAGCAGCACGCACGGGCTGCTGGCGATGAACCACGAGTACACCGACGACGGGCTGCTGCACACTGATGGGCTGAAGACCTGGACCGCGGAAAAGGTCAGGAAGGCCCAGAACGCACATGGCCTGTCGGTGATCGAGGTCGAGCGCAGGGGCGAAGCCTGGCAGGTCGTGCGGCCCTCGGCCTTCGCGCGCCGGTTCACGATGGCCACACCCTTCGCCGTCGGCGGTCCCGCGGCAGGCCACCCGATGATGCGAACCGCCGCCGATCCAGCCGGCCGCACCGTGCTCGGCACCTTGAACAACTGCGCCAGCGGCAAGACCCCGTGGGGCACCTACCTGTCGGGTGAAGAAAACTGGATGGGCTACTTCGGTGCCGGCGAGCGCCTCGACGCACACCAGCGGCGCTGGGGCCTGCAGAAGTCGGCGTTCTACCGCTGGGACGAATTCGACGAGCGCTTCGATGCCGTCAAGAACCCGAACGAACCCAACCGCTTCGGCTGGGTCGTCGAGGTCGACCCGATGGATCCGTTCAGCACCCCGGTCAAGCGCACGGCGCTGGGCCGTGCCGCGCATGAAGGTGCGTGGGTCGGAGTGACCAAGGACGGCCGCGCGGTGGTCTATTCGGGCGAAGACGCGCGCTTCGAGTACATCTACAAGTTCGTCAGCCGAGACAAGATCGCCCCCGGCGGCGCCAAGGCCAACCGGACCCTGCTCGACCACGGCACGCTCTACGTCGGCCGCTTCAACGCCGACGGCAGCGGCCACTGGCTGCCCCTGGCGCACGGCCAGGGCCCGCTGACCGCGGCCAACGGCTTTGCCGACCAGGGCGAGGTGCTGATCAAGTCGCGCCAGGCCAGCGATGCGCTGGGTGCAACCAAGATGGACCGCCCGGAATGGGTGGCGATCGACCCGAACAGCGGTTGGGTCTATTGCACGCTGACCAACAACAGCTCGCGTGGCCGGGCCGGCTTTCCCGGCGTCGATGCAGCCAACCCGCGCGCCGACAACGTGATGGGCCAGATCATCCGCTGGCAGGACGCCGGCGACTTCGACGGCACGAACTTCGTCTGGAACCACCTGGTGCTGGCCGGCGATCCGGCCAATGCACGCGCCGAGGCCCGCGGCAGCGTCCGCGGCGACATTTATGCCAGCCCCGACGGCCTCGCCTTCGATGCGCGCGGCCTGCTCTGGATCCAGACCGACATGGGCTCGCGCGTGATGCACCAGGGCGAGATGGCCCGCATGGGCAACAACCAGATGCTGGCCTGCGACGTCGCCAGCGGCGAAACGCGGCGCTTCCTGACCGGACCGGTGAACTGCGAGGTCACCGGCGTGACCTGGACACCCGACGGGACGACGATGTTCGTCAACATGCAGCACCCGGGCGAAACGCCGAGCGAACGCAGCGACCCGGACGCCCCCTCGAAACTCTCGAACTGGCCCGACAAGCAGGCGGGCGCCCGGCCGCGTTCGGCGACGGTGGTGGTGCGCAAGAAGGACGGCGGCGTCATCGGCACCTGACGCCAGTGCGCACCGGGCGCCGGCCCGCAGCGCTCAACGCCGAGGCTGGGGGCGACCTAGAGCGCGGCAGGCGCGGTCAAGGCGCCGGAGCGCGAACTGATGCCGCGGCTGGTGCTCGTGCGGTAGCGATACAGGTGCTCGAGTTCGAGCCGGCTGCGCAGGAAGTGCGACTGCGTCCTGAGCTGGCGGTAGCGGCGCTGGTTGTCGAGCGCCTGTACGCGTGCTGCGAAAGCCAGGGCCGGTCCTGTGGCGCCCGTGGCCTCGCAGGCCTGCTGCAGGGCGCGCAGGCAACGGATGCGCAAGCCGAAATCGTGACCCTCGTGCAGTGCGGCATCCGCATCGCGCAGCAACTGCAACGCGCGCGCAGGGTCGCCGGCTCCGATACAGGCCTCGCCCAACAGGACGAGCAGGTAGCGCATGCGCGCCGGCAAATCCGCTGCGGCGGCGGCCTCGGCCGCCGTCTCCAGCGTTGCCACGATCGCTGCGGCTTGGCCGCGCATCAGGGCAGCCTCGCAGGCCTGAAGTTCGGCAATGCCGGCCAAGCGTTTGTCGCGAATCAGGCGTGCAATCTCGCGCGTGCGCTGCACGCTGGCCTCGGCGTGGTCGAGTGCCTCCTCGCACGCGGCCTCGTCGCCGGCGTCGTGCGCCAGGCGCGCAATGCGCAGGCATACCGTGGTGTGGTTCCGGCGCGCGACGGCCTCAAGCGCCGACTCACTCGGCAGGCCCTGGAACAGGCCCATCAGCTCCGACAGCAGGCGCTGGCCGGCCCAGGGATCGCCCAGCAAGGCGAAGCAGGTGGCGGCGGTGCTGCGCGCGTGCACGAACTCCTCGAGCGAGCCGCGCGACGCTGTCGACAACAACTTCTGCAGGTGACCCAGGGCCGGCTCGAAGCGGGCCACTTCGGCAGCGGCCACCGCGGCGATCGTCAGCACGCGCAGCCGCGCCGGGTAGGTCGGTGCCTGGCCACCGAATTCGTCCAACAGCCGTTGTGCCGCGTTCGCCGCCTCGTCGAACTCGCCCAGGCGAAAGGCCGCCTGGGCGCGCAGCCAGACGGCCTCGGCGCGCTCCGTCCGCGATGTCGTTTCGGTGTCCAGGCAGCGCGCCGCACTCAGGGACCGCAACATCCGGCCCGCGTCGAAGGCGGTTTGAGCGTCGGACAGCGCGGACTCGATGACGGAAAGGGCGACAGACATTCGGCAATCGTGAAATGGGCGGCGGCGGCACCGACCCCGACCGCCGGACCGGCCCTATCGAGCGGTCGGCATCGCGAATTCGGCGCCCTTGCCAATGCTCGCAGGCCAACGCTGCATGACGCTCTTTTGTTTTGTGTAGAACCGCACACCCTCTTCGCCGTAGGCGTGCATGTCGCCGAACAGGCTGCGTTTCCACCCGCCGAAGCCATGCCATGCCATCGGGACCGGAATCGGCACGTTGATGCCGACCATGCCGACCTGGATCCGGCGCGCGAACTCGCGGGCTGCGTTGCCGTCACTGGTGAAGCAGGCCACGCCGTTGCCGAATTCATGCTCGTTAACGAGCTGCACGGCGGCGGCGAAGTCAGGCACCCGGACGCAGGCGAGCACCGGACCGAAGATCTCCTCCTGGTAGATGCGCATCTTCGGCGTCACGCGGTCGAACAGCGTGGCCCCGGTGAAGAAGCCGGCCTCAAACCCGGCGATGGTGAAGCCGCGTCCGTCGACGACCAGCTTGGCGCCTTCCTCGATACCGAGGGCGATGTAGCTTTCGATCCGGTCCTTCGCGGCACGGCTGATCACCGGGCCCATCTCGGCGTCGGCATTCATGCCATTGGCGACCTTCAGCGCGCGCGCGCGCTCGGCCAGTTTCGGGATCAGGCGGTCGGCCACATCGCCGACCAGCACGGCCACCGAGATAGCCATGCAGCGCTCGCCGGCAGAACCGTAGGCGCTGCCGATCAGGGCGTCGATCGCCTGCTCGATGTCGGCGTCGGGCATCACGACCATGTGGTTCTTCGCTCCGCCCAAGGCCTG
>DATDES010000032.1:0-26146 GCA_036522975.1 Burkholderiaceae bacterium
AACAACCTGCGCCTGCGCGTCTACGGCAGCAAGGGCGGCATCGACTGGCGCCAGGAGCAGCCGAACCAGTTGCACTGGTCGCCGTTCGGCCAGCCGACGCAAGTGATCTCGCGCGCGACGGGAGCGGCAAATGCCGCGGCGGCGCGCGTGTCGCGCATCCCCTCGGGCCATCCGGAGGGATATCTTGAAGGCTTTGCCACGCTCTACGTCGAGATCGCGCAGGCCATCCGCGCGGCGCGGCCGGGCGGGCCGAAGGCAGACAAGGCGGCGCATTTTCCGACCCTGGCCGATGGGCTGAAGGGGGTGGAGTTCATCGAAGCGGTGGTGAAGTCGTCGGCACGCGGCGGGCGCTGGGTGCGGCTGCCGCGCTGAGCACGGCCGATTCCCTTGACGCCGGCTACAAGATCCCCAGCCGCCGGAACACATCGGCGAGCTTCTCCCCTCGCTGCAGCGCCGCGCGCGACTGGTTCTCGCCGGAGACCTTTTCGATCGCACGGTGAACGACCTCCTGCTCCACTTCCTGCGGGATGACGACCACGCCATCGATATCGCCGAACACCAGGTCGCCCCGGCGCACGCCGACGCCGGCGCACATCACCGGCACGTCGCGCTCGACCATGCGCGCACGGCCCTTGGTGTCGAGCGGACCGATGCCGCCGCAGAACACCGGGAAGCTCATCTCGCGGATCTGCTTGACGTCGCGCACCAGGCCGTCGGTCACGCATCCGGCCGCACCACGCGCCACGCTGGCGGTGGAGAGCAGCTCGCCCCAGGGGGCGATGCGATCGGTCGGGCCGTCGCAGGCCAGCACGACCACATCGCCGGGCGCGAGGTCGTCGACGAGGGCGATCTCCACTTCGTAGGGGTTCTCGCCTTTGGCCGGCGCTGCGTAGACCGGCATGTACAGGCCGGTGCGTGCACGGCCGATGAGCTGCAGCGTGTCGTCCAGCGGGCGCATGAAGGGCTTCATCGCCTGCTGCGTCAGCCCGAGGCTGTCGAGCGTGTCGGACAGCACCGCGGCATTCAGCGGCTGCAGGGCGTTCGGGTTCAGCGGCATGGTGGAAGCTCCCGGCGCGCGGCCTCGGGTCGGTGGGCGCTGCGAGCATAGCGGTCCCGCCCGCTCCCGCTCGATGCGGCGGTGGCGTGATCGCGCATCAGGGCTGGTTGACCCAGCGGCAGTTCAGCCTCCCGCGGCTTCCTGGGCGCGCATCTTGGCGTTGATGTAGGCGCCATGCGGCACGTGCAGCAGGTCGGACAGCCGCCACAGCGTGTGCCGCTCGTGCTCGTTCAGGTGGCCGTCCGCGTAAGCGACGCCCCACATGTATTCGACCATGCGCACCTTGGCGGCCATGTCGAAATGCGCGTTGATGTGCGAGGTGAACTCGAACCAGTCGGTGGCACTGCGCGCCGCTTGCTCGGCCAGTTCGATGAGCCGATCGATCTCGTCGTCGGCCAGCCCGAACTTGGCACGCAGCGCGTCGATAACCGCGAGTCGCTCGGCACGGTCGAACTGGGTGTTTGCGCGCATCACCTCGATCAGCATCACCGCGGTGGCCAGTTGCAGTGTGTGCTCGACCGCGTGTGCGCTGGCGGCCGGCGCAGGCGGCTGCAGCGCGCCGAAGAGTTCCTTCAGGGTTTTGAGCATGGCCGACGCCTCGCTACAGGAGGACCTGATTCTGAGGGTTCCTCCGATGTCTTCCCTCTCAGTCGCCCGCCGCGGCGAACAGTTTGGTCCACTCGCGCGTTTCCGGCAGCACGTAGACCACGCGGCGCTGGTGCCCCAGCAGCGGCGCCACCACACCGTCGTAGAACGCCTCGTTGACAACGATGCAGCCGAGAGTGACGCGGTTGTCGTCCGCCGTGCCGGAGGCCATGCGCTTTGCGCGCTGCGCCTGCCAAGGCGTCGGGCGCAACCGGTGGATGGCGACGGCGGCGTCGTAGTCGACCCACACGATGGCTTCGCCCTCGAGATTGGGGCCGGGTTCAGGCGTGAAGCGCCCGGCCGGCGTCGACTTGCACGTTCCAGTATCCTGAGGCGTCATGAATCGAGCTTTCCAGCTGGTGCCAACTGCTTCGTTTTCAGCGCCAAGGGACACCAAGAATGTCGTCGCCGAAGGCCGCGCCCCTATGAAGGATGGCCGATCTGTTGCGTCGCGCGGAAACAGGAAGGTGCAATCCGGCGGCTCCGCTCACAGCATGTTGTCGAGTTCGGGAGCGATCATCCGGCGACTGCTGGAGATGCACGGCGTGGACCCTGTCGCCTTGGCACGTCAGTCCGGGATGGATCTGCCCCCATTGAGCAGTCACGGCGAGCGCGTCGAGACTGACAAATTTGACGCCTTGCTCCGAGGTGCAATACCCCGCATCGCAGACCCCGCCTTCGGCCTGCAGGCCGCGAGGTGCTGGCACCCTGGCAACCTCGGTGTGCTCGGCCACGCCTGGATTTCAAGCTCCACGTTGCGGACCGGTGCGAATCGACTTGTGCGCTACTTCCGCGTCGTTGGCGAGCGCGGCCACTTCGAGACTGAAGAGATGGCTGAAGGCCTCAAGCTGCGCTTCTGGGCCGGGCGCGGCGATCCGGCCACGGAGCCAATTGCCGCGGTTGCGGTCGACATCGGCATGTCGCTGCTGCTGGACATGTGTCGTCTGACCGCAGGCGCGGCTCTTCGGCCGATCGCCGCAAGCCTGCGCCGCAGCAGGCCCGCCAGTCCGCTGGCGTACGAGCGCTTCTTCGGCTGCTCTATCGAGTTCGGCGCCAAGGAGAACTCGCTCACGCTCTCTGCCATCGATGCCGATCGGACTCTGGACTCATCCAATCGTCAGTTGGCATCGGTCTTTGACAAGATGCTGACCGAGGAGCTTGCCAGGATTGATCGCACCGACGTTGTAGCCCGCTGCAAGGCGGCAATCCTGGAGCACCTCACGAGCGGGGAGATGCCCGAGAAGGAGGCTGCCGTCCAGTTGCACATGAGCCCGCGCACGCTGCAGCGCAAGCTGGCCGAAGCCGGGACAAGCTACAAATCGCTCGTCGACGCTACCCGCAAGGACTTGGCCCTGCGCTACATCGACGACCCGCTCCGCAGCGTCACCGATATCACCTTCGCGCTTGGCTTCTCAGGGCCAAGCTCGCTGACGCGCGCCTTCAAGCGCTGGACTGGCGTCAGCCCGTCGGACTACAGATCCACAGACGTCGCGGAGCGCTCAGACCTGCTGCACGAGTGAGTCGGTGCATCCTGGCCGACCCCGTGCAAACCCCGATGTGTGATTGATTGATTTATTTATTTGGCGACCTACCATGATCACATCAGCCCGCCGGAACCGATGTCCCCAAACGCCACCATCGCCGACATCGCCCGCAGGGCCGGGGTGGGCACGGCGACGGTGGACCGGGTGCTCAATCGGCGCCCGGGGGTCAATGCCGAGACGGTGCAGCGGGTGCTGCAGGTGGTGGCCAAACTTGGCGCGCCGCCGCAGCGCGGCCGCCCACGCATGGGCGAGAACTTCCGCTTCGCCTTCGTGCTGCCGGCCGACGTGGCGCCGTTCAACGAGCTGGTCGACCGGCTGATCGCCCAGGCGGCGGGGGAGTTCCGCCACCAGCACATCACCGAGGTCACGCACCGCATCGACGCGGCCGATGCCGCGGCCTTCGCTGCCGAGCTGGCGGGCTTAAGCGATTGCGACGGCATCGCGGTGATGGCGCCCGACCTGCCGCCCGTCAAGCTCGCTATCAACGAGCTGGTGCGCAGCGGGGTGCATGTGGTGACCCTGTTTTCCGACGTCGCCGGCTCGATGCGAGAAACCCATATCGGCGCCGACAACCGCGCCGCCGGGCGCACCGCCGGGCTGTTGCTCGGCCGCATGGCCATGGCCGGCATGCGCGACACCCTGCTGCTCAGCTCGCAGGCGACGCGCCTGTCGGGTGAGATCGAGCGCCGCATCGGTTTTGCCCAGGTGATCGAGGAACGCTTCCCGAAGTTGAAGGTGCAGCGCACGCCCGACCTGCCGCCGGGCGACGCGGGGGCCTGCCGCGCGCTGCTGCGCTACCTGCGCAGCGACGCCGTCGACACGGCACGCATCGCAGGCGTCTACAACGTCGGCTCGGGTAGCACTGGCGTCGCACGGGCCATCGAGAGCCTGGGCCTGACCGGCAGCGTGGGCGTGGTGGCGCACGACTTCAACGACGAACACCGCGCCCTCTTGGGCGCCAACGGCCTGGCCTATGTGCTGCACCAGGACATCCATTACTGCATCTCGGCGGCGGCGCGTGTGCTGCGTGCGCTGTGCGAGAACGTGCGCGGGGCACTCACCGTGGTGCAACCGCGAATCGAAATCTTGACGGCCGAAAACCTGCATTGAAGAACGGCGGTCGGATGTGTGTGCCCGTGACTTGAACAACCGTTAAGGAGACCCGTCATGAAATCGCTGCTGACCAAGCTGCCCGCGCTCTCCGCGCTGGCTCTTGCCACCGCTCTCAGCCTGGGCAGCACCGCTGCACAGGCGCAGGGCAAGACCATTACCCTGTGCTGGGCCGCCTGGGACCCGGCGAATGCGCTGGTGGAACTCTCCAAGGACTTCACCGCAAAGTCCAAAGTCAACATGAAGTTCGAGTTCGTGCCGTGGCCGAACTTTGCCGACCGGATGCTCAACGAGCTCAACTCCAAGGGCAAGCTTTGCGACCTGATCATCGGCGACAGCCAGTGGATCGGCGGCTCGGCCGAGAGCGGCCATTACGTGAAGCTGAACGACTTCTTCGCCAAGGAAGGCATCAAGATCTCTGATTTCGCGCCGGCCACCGTGACCGGTTATGCCGAGTGGCCCAAGGGCACCCCGAACTACTGGGCCCTGCCGGCGATGGGCGACGCCCTGGGCTGGACCTACCGCAAGGACTGGTTCGCCAAGCCCGAGCTGCAGGCAGAGTTCAAGAAGAAGCACAACCGCGACCTTGCGGCGCCCAAGACCTGGACCGAGTTCAAGGAGGTGGCCGAGTTCTTCTCGGGCAAGACGATCGACGGCAAGAAGGTTTATGGCACCTACCTGTTCACCGAGCGCGGCAGCGAAGGCATCACGATGGGCGTGAGCAACGTGCTCTACCCGATGGGCTTCAAGTACCAGGACCCGAAGAAGCCGTACGCAATGGACGGCTTCGTCAATGGGCCGGACGCGATCAAGGCGCTGGAGTTCTACAAGTCGCTCTACAAGTGCTGCACGCCGCCGGGGCTGACCAACTCGTACATGGGCGAGGGCCTGGATGCGTTCAAGAGCGGCCAGGTGGCGATGATGATGAATTGGTTCGCCTTCTTCCCGGGCCTGTACAAGGACCCGAACGTCGGCGGCGAGAAGATCGGCTTCTTCGTCAATCCAAGCGACAAGACCAAGGGCTCGCAGCTCGGCGGCCAGGGCATCTCGGTGGTCAAGTACTCGCCGAACCAGGCCGAGGCGCTGGCCTACATCAAGTGGTTCGCCGCGCCGGAGGTGCAGAAGAAGTGGTGGGCGCTGGGCGGGTATTCGGCGCACAACGCCGTGCTGAAGGACCCGGGCTTCACGAAGAGCGCGCCCTTCGCGGGCGAGTTCCTGACCGCGATGGACCAAGTGGTCGACTTCTGGGCCGACCCGAGCTACGCGCAATTGCTGCTTGCCGAGCAGAAGCGCATCCATGACTTCGTCGTCGCCGACAAGGGCACCGCGAAGGAAGCGCTCGACGGGCTCGTCGCCGACTGGAAGAAAGTCTTCAAGGAAGACGGAAAACTGAAGTAAGCCGGAGACAGGGCCGGCTCGCGACCGTTCGCGGGTCCGGCCCTGGCCGCACGCATCCCATGAGCGCACCCCCGACCATTGCCGAACGCGCCGCCGTGGCCACGCCGCCGCCGCTGGCGCAGCGCATGCGTGGCTTGTCAGACCGAGCGATCGCCTGGCTGTTCATCGCACCGACGATGCTGCTGCTGCTGGCGATCAACATCTTTCCGCTGATCTGGACGGTGCGACTGTCGTTCACCAACTTTCGCGCGAACCGGCCGAATGCCGAAGTGCTGGGCGTCGGCATCGACCACTATGTGTCTATCCTGACCGACCCCGACGTGTGGGGCCCGATGCAGGCGACCGCGCATTTCCTGTTCTGGACCATCACGCTGCAGACCCTGATCGGCTTCGGGCTGGCCTATCTGATCGACCGCAAGTTCCGCGGCCACGGCTTCTGGACCACGCTGATCCTGATCCCGATGATGTTGAGCCCGGCGGTGGTCGGCAACTTCTGGGCCTTCCTGTACCAGCCGCAGATCGGCCTTTTCAACTACGCGGTGAGCTTCTTCACCGGCATCCCGCCGTCGAGCTTCGAGATGCTTGGCTCGGTGAACCTGGCGCCGTGGGCAATCGTGATCGTCGACACCTGGATGTGGACGCCCTACGTGATGCTGATCTGCCTGGCCGGGCTGCGCAGCATCCCCGACTACATCTACGAGGCCGCCGAGGTTGACCGTGCCTCCGCCTGGCGCCAGTTCTGGAGCATCACGCTGCCGATGGTGCTGCCCTTCGTGATGCTGGCCGTGCTGTTCCGCGGCATCGAGAACTTCAAGATGTTCGATCTGGTGAACCTGCTGACCAACGGTGGGCCTGGTTCGACGACCGAGGTGGTCTCGATCACGCTCAAGCGAGAGGCCTTCGAGAAGTGGCGGACCGGTTACTCGTCGGCCCTGGCCATCATTTTGTTCGTGGCCGTGTTTGGGTTGGCAAACATCTACGTCAAGGCGTTGAACGCGGTGAAGAATCGATGACTGACGTTGACTCTTTGCGTCGGCGGCACCCGGTGGGGGTTCCCTCTGGGGCGGTCTTCGCGTCGCTGCGACTCCGCAGTGGTGCTCGGTCAGAGGCCCCACCGCATGACTGGCTACGTCCGCTGCGCTCCGACAGATCCGACGGGTCAGTTAACGATGCGCCCTGGCGCGCGCCGGCCTCAGACCTGGGCTCCTTACCGCCCCACAGGTCGCCCCCACAGGGTACCGCCTGCCGCGAGGCACCTGTTCCTGTGCTCGCCGCAACGAACACCACCACGGTCTCCGCAAAGGCGCAGCCGGGCCGCGCGATGGAGGCAAGCCAATGAAAGGCATCTCCACCGCCCACTCGGTCGTCGAACCCACCGCCACCTCCAAACGCGTGGCGATGGCTCTGGTGGTGCTCTATGCGCTGATCACGCTGGTGCCGCTGGTGTGGATCCTGCTCACCAGTATCAAGAGCCCGCCGGATTCGATCAGCTATCCGCCGAAGGTGGTGTTCGAGCCGTCGATCGAGGGCTATTGCAACCTGTTCACGACGCGCTCGCGCCAGACCGAGGACTACATCGCCAGCCTGCCGCCCGCTTCCAATGCCTGCGAGGAGAGTGCACGCAAGAACAGCATGGTGGTGGTGAGCCGCTCGAACTACCTGCCGCGCTTCGGCAACTCGCTGATCATCGCGATCGGCTCGACCCTGCTGTCGGTCGGCTTGGGCGTGATGGCTGCCTATGCCTTCTCGCGCTTCAAGGTGCCGGGCAAGGACGACCTCATGTTCTTCATCCTGAGCACGCGGATGATGCCGCCGATCGCGGTGGCGATCCCGATCTACCTGATGTACCGCGAGTTGGGACTCTCGGACACCAAGCTGGGCATGATCCTGCTCTACAGCGCTGTCAACGTCTCGCTCGCGGTGTGGCTGCTGAAAGGCTTCATCGACGAGATCCCGCGCGAGTACGAGGAGGCCGCGATGGTCGACGGCTATACGCGCTTGCAGGCCTTTCGCAAGGTGGTGCTGCCGCAGGCCACGACCGGCATCGTTGCCACCGCGATCTTCTGCCTGATCTTTGCCTGGAACGAATACGCCTTCGCGGTGCTCTTGACCAGCGGCGAGGCGCAGACCGCGCCGCCCTTCATCCCGATCATCATCGGTGAGGGCGGGCAGGACTGGCCGGCGGTGGCCGCAGGCACGATGCTGTTCCTGATCCCGATCCTCGTGTTCACGGTGCTGCTGCGCAAGCACCTGCTGCGCGGTATCACCTTCGGGGCGGTGAGGAAATGAGCACTTCATCGCGCTGGCCGAAGTGGGCTCGCCGCGGCCCGATGGAGATGTCGGCTTGCATCGTCATCGCGCTCGGTATCGCCATGATGCTGCAGCCCTTTGCGCTGGTGCTGTTCACGTACTCCTTTGTCGTCACCCTGGCCGGCGTCGCGATGTTCACGGTCGTTTCGAAGTTTCCCCAGTAGCCATGGCCGAGATTCGCGTTCAGAACCTGCACAAGGCCTTCGCCGATTTCACCGCGGTGAAGGACTCCTCCTTCACCGTTCGCGATGGCGAGTTCTTCTGCCTGCTCGGCCCCTCGGGCTGCGGCAAGACGACCACGCTGCGCATGATCGCCGGCTTGGAGCTGCCGACCTCGGGCCAGATCTTCCTCGGCGACGAGGACGTGAGTTTCAAGCGCGCGTCGCACCGCGACATCGCGTTCGTATTCCAACTGTTCGCGCTCTACCCGCACATGAACGTGCGCCGCAATATCGCGTTCCCGCTGCTGTCCCAGGGCATGCCAAGGGCCGAGATCGACACCCGCGTGGCCGAAGCGGCGCGCGTGCTGCGCATCGAGCACCTGATCGACAAGCCGGTGTCGGGGCTGTCCAGCGGCGACCGCCAGCGCGTCGCGCTCGGCCGCGCGATCGTGCGCCAGCCGCTCGCCTTCCTGATGGACGAGCCGCTGGGCGCACTCGACTCCGAGTTCCGCGAGCTGATGTGCCAGGAGCTGCGCGCGCTGCATGATCGCCTCAAGGCGACGACCGTCTATGTCACCCACGACCAGCTCGAGGCGATGGCGATGGCCGACACGATCGCGATCATGAACCAGGGCGTGATCGAGCAGCTCGGCGCGCCGCAGGATGTCTACGATCGACCGGCCAGTGTCTTCGTGGCTGACTTCATTGGCTCGCCGGCGATGAATTTCCTGCCCTTCGATGGCGGCTATGCGGCGGGCGCGAACCAGGTTCGCATCGGCGAGGCCGTGCTGCCGATCCCCGCGCTGCGCGAGGACGCCGCAGGGGGCAAGTTGCTGTTCGGGGTGCGGCCCGAGCATGTGCGCTTGTCGCCCGGCTCGGCGCTGCGCGCCGAAGTGCTGGGCACCGAGTACCTCGGCACGAGCCAGGTCGTTACCTGCACGACGGTGGGGGGCACGACGCTGCGCGCCAAGGTCGATGTGGAACTGCCGGTGGAGCGTGGCGACCAGGTTGGCCTGGCCTTCGATGCGCGACACGTGTCGCTGTTCGACCATGCCTCGGGCCGCGCCTTGCGCACCGCGCGCCACGACGCGGGCTCGACGCGGCGTGGCTCGCCCGCCGTGGCGTCGCATACCGGAGCCGCCCATGGCTGAACTGGCCCTGCGCGCCCTCGTCAAGCGCTTCGGCGATGTCAGCGCCGTGCGCGAGCTGAACCTCGAGGTGGCGAGCGGCGAGTTCATCGTGCTGCTGGGCCCCAGCGGCGCTGGCAAGACCACGACGTTGCGCCTGGTGGCGGGCCTCGAGACGCCCGACGCCGGCCAGGTGCACATCGGAGGATTCGACGTCACCCGCACCGCGCCGGCGCTGCGCGACGTGACCTTCGTGTTCCAGCAGTACTCGCTGTATCCGCACCTGAGCGTGTTCGACAACCTGGCCTTTCCGCTGCGCTCGCCGATGCGGCGCACGCCCGAGGCCGAGGTGCGCCGCAAGGTGACCGAGGTGGCTCGCTTGCTGCGCATCGAGGACAAGCTGGCCAACCCTGCCACCAAACTATCGGGCGGGCAGATGCAGCGCGTCGCGATCGGCCGTGCCCTGGTGCGCGAGCCCGCGGTGACACTGATGGACGAGCCACTGTCATCGCTCGACGCAAAGCTGCGCAACGACCTGCGTCTGGAGTTGAAGCGCATTCAGCAGGACTTGAACGCGACGATGCTTTACGTCACCCACGACCAGACCGAGGCGATGACCCTGGCCGACCGCATCGGCGTGCTCGACAAGGGCGTGCTGGTTCAGGTGGGCACGCCGCAGCAGATCTACCGGGAGCCCGTGAGCAGCTATGTCGCCGCGCGCCTGGGTTCGCCGCGCATCAACCTGCTGCCGCGGGCACTGGTCGGCAACCTCGACGCGCCGGCAGCTGCGGCAACCGTGGGCGTGCGGCCGGACGCGACGCGGCTGGCACTGGCCAACGGCCACGACAGTGGCCACGTCAAAGCCTTGGTACGCCGCATCGAGCACCTGGGCGACCAGAAGCATGTGCACGTGGCGCTGGGCGAGACCGAACTCATCACGCTGTGTCACGACCTCGGCGGCCTGGAGCCCGGCCGCGCGGTGTCCGTCGAGTTCACCGCGCCGCTGTTCTTCGACACGCTTGGCCAACGCATTCCCGGAGCGCCTCGATGAACCTGAAGCACACCATCCAGGCCTGCACCCAGGTGCTGGTCGACCATGTGGAGGAGCTGACCGACCTCGACGCGGCGATCGGTGACGGCGATCACGGGCTGAACATGAAACGCGGCGCGCTGGCGATCCAGGCCAAACTCGGTGAACTCGAGAACCAGTCGCTCAACGAAGCGCTGAAGACGATGGGCATGACCTGCATGTCCACGGTCGGTGGCTCGTCGGGCCCGGTCTTCGGCACCCTGATGGTGACCCTGGGCAAGGAGTTGCCGCCCGCGCCGCAGGCGGCCGACGTCGCCAGTGCGCTGGCGGCCGGCATCGCCGCGCTGAGCCGCCTGGGCAAGGTCGAGGTCGGCCAGAAAACGCTGCTCGACGTGCTCGACCCGGTGCAGAAGGTCCTGGCCACCGGTGGCGGCGACCTGGTTGCGCGGGTGCGCCAGTGCGCCCACGACAGTGCCCAAGCCACCGCGCAGATGGCGGCGACCAAGGGCCGTGCATCCTTCCTCGGTGACCGTGCGCTTGGCCATGTCGATCCCGGCTCGCGTTCGATGGCATTGATCATCGACGCCGTGTGTGACACGCTCTGAACAACCCCCGCAGGACCCGCCATGAAGAAACTCATCAACGACGTCGAGACCGTGTTGGCCGAGAGCCTGGACGGCTTTGCCGCGGCCCATGCCGACATCGTCACGCTCGGCGCCGAACGCCAGTTCGTGCGGCGCCGCGAGGTCAAACCCGGCAAGGTGGCGCTGATCTCGGGCGGCGGATCGGGCCACGAACCGCTGCACGCCGGCTTCGTCGGCCACGGCATGCTCGACGTGGCCTGCCCAGGCCAGGTCTTCACCTCGCCCACACCGAACCAGATGCTGGCTGCGGCACAGGCGGTCGATGGCGGCGCCGGCGTGCTCTTCATCGTCAAGAACTACAGCGGCGACATGATGAACTTCCAGATGGCCGCCGAGATGCTCGACCGCGAGAACGCGACCGTCATCGTCAACGACGACGTCGCGGTCGAGAACTCCACCTACACCACCGGGCGTCGCGGTGTGGCTGGCACCCTGATCGTCGAGAAGATCGTCGGCGCTGCGGCCGAGCGCGGTGACAAGCTCGCTGCGCTCAAGTCGCTCGGCGACGCGGTCAACAGCGCCACCGCGTCCATGGGTGTGGCGCTCAGCTCCTGCACCGTGCCCGCCGCCGGCAAGCCGACGTTCCAGATCGGCGCCGACGAAATGGAGATGGGCGTGGGCATCCATGGCGAGCCCGGCCGGCGCCGCGTCAAGCTCGGCTCGGCAGACGAGATCGCCGCGGAACTCACCGGCGCAATCCTGAAGGACCTGTCGCTCAAACCGGGGCGCGAGGTGCTCCTGCTCGTCAACGGCTTCGGCGGCACGCCCTTGCTCGAGCTCTACCTGATGGTCAACGCGGCGCAGAAGGTGCTCGCCGGTGCCGGCATCAAGGCGGTGCGCTTCCTGACCGGCTCCTACGTCACCTCGCTCGAGATGGCCGGCTGTTCGATCACGGTCAGCGCGGTCGATACGGCCGCGCTCGCGCTTTGGGACGCCCCGGTACACACCGCGGCACTACGCTGGGGTCGGTAACCGCGGTGCCGCGTCACGGCGCTCGGGCCAGGTCGCCAGCAACAGTCCGGTCAGTCCCAGGCCGAAAGCCAGCCACTGCGTCCCACTCAACCGTTCGTTCAGAAAGAGCAGGCCTACCGCTGCCGCGGTGATCGGCAGCATGACGGTGAACACGCCGGCGCGCGACGCCGGCACCTGCTTGAGACCGGTCATCCACAACCACACCGTCCACATGCTGGCGGCCAACGAATAGAACAGCAGCAGCCCCCAAAGGGGGACGGGGACGGCCGCGAAGTCGAAGCGCATGGCCTGCCACAGACCGAAGGGCGTCACCAGGGCCAGACCCCACAGGTTGACCAGCGCGCTGATGCGGCGTGGCGAGACGTTCGCAGTGAGCTTCTTGCCGATGACCACATAGCTGGCTTCGCAAAGCACGGCAGCGAAGAGCAGGGCATTGCCGAGCAGCGATCCACCGTCGCCGCCGCCGGCGCGGCTCGCCGACACCAGCGCAATGCCGCCGACCGCACAGACGATGCCGGCCGCCACGCGGAGCGTGATGCGCTCGCGCAGGAAGGCCCAGGACATCAGTGCGACGGCCCCCGGAATCGCAGCCATGGTCACGCCCGCGGCCAGTGCGGTGCTGTGCAGCACGCCGAAGAGCATGCAGATCGAGAACAGGAAGTTGCCAAGGAAGCTTTCCCAGAACAACAGCACGCGGTCGTGCCGCGACAGGCCCGCTTCACCGGGCGTGCGTCGCACCCAATGCAGCATGGCGATCGCAGCGATGCCGAAGCGCAGCCAGGCCAAGAGGAAGACCGGGATCACCGCGACCAGCAACTTCGACAGCCCGACATAGCTGCCCACCAAGGCCATGCTGGCGGCGAGGCAGGCGTAGGCGGCGAGCGGCGCGCGGGGATGGGTGCCCGGCATCAGCGACCGTCGGGCCGCCCGAAGGGCGCGGCCTGGGGGTGGCGAACGGAGCGAGCGCGGGGGCACATGCTCAGAACGCGGTTGCGTAGCGCTGCAACTCCCAGTCGGATACGTGGCGCGCGTGCTCGAGGTGTTCTTGCCGCTTCAAGGCCACGAACTCGCGCGTCAGGGTATCGCCGAGCGCTCCACAGACGGTGGCATCGGCTTCCAGCGCGTCGACAGCCTCGGCGAGGGTTTGCGGCAGCAGCGGCAGCCCGAGCTCAGCGATCTGGGTCCGAGTGAGCGTGAACAGGTCTTCGTCGCAGGCCGGGCCTGGATCGAGTTCACGCTCGATGCCGTCGAGGCCGGCGGCGATCAGGCCGGCCAGCATCAGGTAGGGATTCGCGCTGGCATCCGGCGCGCGCCACTCGAAGCGCCCATGCAGGGTGCGAACCAGGGCGGTGCGGTTGTTCGGGCCGTGCGCGACATAGGCGGGGGCCCAGGTCGTGCCGGAGAGCGACTCCCCGACGGTCAGGCGTTTGTAGGAATTGACCGTCGGTGCGGCCAGCGCCGTCAGGGCGCCGGCATGGGCCAGCACGCCGGCGATGAAGTGCCCGCCGAGCGGCGACAGCGTTGCCAGCGGGTCGATCGAGCCATCGGCGCGGTGCGGCACGAACACATTTCGGCTGTCATCCTTGTGGCCCTGCCACAAGCTGACATGGCAATGCATGCCGCTGCCGGGCTGGTTGGTGAATGGCTTTGGCATCATCGAGAAGGCCATGCCATGGCGTTCAGCCAGGGCCTGCGCTGCCACCTTGAACAGCATCAAGTGATCGGCGGTGGCCAGCGCCTCGGCGAACGCGAAATTGACCTCGTACTGGCCCTGCGCGTCTTCGTGGTCGATCTGCAGCACGTCCAGACCGCAGCGCTCGAGCGCTTCGTGCAGCTCGCGCAGGAAGGGCAACTGGCGCACAAGGCTCTGCAGGTCGTAGCTCGGCTTGCACAGGCGGTCGGCAGCGTCGGCCGGTTGCCAGCGGCCGGCCTCCTGTTTGAGCAGGAAGAACTCGGGCTCGATGCCGACCTGCAGCGTCAGGCGGCGCTCGGTCAGGCGCGCGACGGCGCGCTTGAGCACCTGGCGCGGGCAGGCGTCGAAAGGTTCGTCGGCGACGAAACCGTCGCCGACGATGCGCGCGACGCCCGGCCACCAGGGCAGAGGCATTGCGGTGCTGGCGGCCCCGCGTGCCATGTACTCGGAGCGGGTGCCGGTGCGGGCCAGGCCGGTGCCGCAGATCGACGGGCCGGAGAAGCCGGCACCGACTGCCAGCACGTTGTCGAGGTGCGCCAGCGGCACCAGCTTGCCCTTGGCCACGCCGTGCAGATCGGTGAACTGCACCAGCAGGCTGTGAACGCCGGCCGCCGCCAGGCTCTCGCGCAAGGCTTTCATGGCCGCGCCGCCAGCAGCGCTTCGCGCAGCAGGCCCAGCGCCTCGTCGAAGACGTCTGGCGAGGTGCTGAGTGGGAACAGGAAACGGACGACGTTCGCGTCGACACCGCAGGTCAGCAGGATCAACCGGCGTTTGAGGGCTTCGGCCTGGACACGCTTGGCCATCTCGGCGTCGGTGAACTCGACCGCCACCATCGCGCCGAGGCCGCGCACGTCGGTGATCTGCGGCACTTGTGGGCGCAGACCCGTCAGGAGGGCCTTCAGCTGGTCGCCGAGGCGGGCGCCGCGCGCTGGCAGTTGCTCCTCGGTCATCACGTCGATCACCGCATGGGCCGCGGCGATGGCCAGCGGGTTGCCGGCATAGGTGCCACCGAGGCCACCGGGCGCAGGTGCGTCCATGATCTCGGCGCGCCCGGTCAGCGCGGACAACGGCACACCGGCGGCGAGGCTCTTGGCGATCGTCATCAGGTCGGGAACGACGCCGAAGTGCTCCATCGCGAACAGCTTGCCGGTGCGGCCGAAGCCGGTTTGGATCTCGTCAGCGATCAGCACGATGCCGTGCTCGTCGCACAGGGCGCGCAGCCATTGCACGGCCTCGGGCAGGATGACGTTGAAGCCGCCTTCGCCCTGGACCGGCTCGAACACGATCGCGGCGACGCGGCTCGGCTCGATATCGGCCTTGAACAGGTGCTGGACGGCCTTCTTCGTCTCGTCGAGGTCAGCGCCCTCGGCCGGGAAAGGTGCGTGGTAGATCTCGGGCGGGAAAGGCCCGAAGCCGGCCTTGTAGGGCTGCACCTTGCCGGTCAGGGCGACGGCGAACATCGAACGGCCGTGGAAGGCGCCGCCAAAGGCGATCACGCCGCCGCGCTTGGTGTGAGCGCGGGCGATCTTGACGGCGTTCTCGATCGCCTCGGCGCCAGTCGAAAAAAAGGCCGTCTTCTTCGCGTGGGTGCCGGGCGTCAACTGGTTCAGCTTCTCGGCCAGCGCAATGTAGCCCTCGTACGGGACCACTTGGTAGCAGGTATGGGTGAAACGCTTCAGCTGCGCCTCGATCGCCGCCAGCACCTTCGGGTGGCCATGGCCGACGTTCATCACCGCGATGCCACCGGCGAAGTCGATGTAGCGCTGGCCCTCGACGTCCCACAACTCAGCCCCTTGGGCGCGCTCGGCGAAGAAGCTGCCCATGACGCCGACGCCGCGCGGCGTGGCCGCGGCCTTGCGGGCCATCAGCTGTTCGTTCCTGGAGTGGTTCATGAAGAACCCCCTTCGATGTGTTCAGGCCGCGTCGATGCGGACCCACGTGGTTTTCAGTTCGGTGTACTTGTCGAGCGCGTGCAGGCTCTTGTCGCGGCCGTTGCCGCTCTGCTTGTAGCCACCGAAGGGTACCGTGATGTCGTCTTCGTCATACTGATTTACGTGTACGGTGCCGGCCCGCAGCGCCCGGGCCACGCGGTGCGCGCGGTTGATGTTGTCGCTCCAGACGCTGGCCTGCAGGCCGTAGGCCGACGCATTGGCCAGGGCGATCGCCTCGGCCTCGGTCTTGAAGCGGATCACGCTCATCACCGGGCCGAAGATCTCCTCGCGCGCGATCGTCATGCCATTGGCGACCTGATCGAACACGGTCGGCTCGACATAGAAGCCGCCGCTGGCTTCGCGAGCCCGCTGGCCCCCGGTCACGGTGCGCGCGCCTTCGCGCACGCCGGCGTCGATGTAGCCCATCACGGTGCGCAGCTGGCCCTCGTCGACCAGGGCGCCCATCACGGTGCCGGCCGCCAGCGGGTCGGCCGGACGATACTGCGGCGTCTCGGCGGCGACGATGTCGACGAAGCGCTCGGCGACCCGCTCATGCACCAGGACTCGCGACGGCGCGTTGCAGCTCTCGCCCTGGTTGAAGAACAGGCTGCCCGCGGCGGTCCTGGCGGCGCGTTCGAGATCGCCGAAATCGTCGAACACGACGAAGGCCGACTTGCCACCGAGCTCGTTGTAGACCCGTTTCAGGTTGCTGCGCCCGGCACAGTCGAGCATCCTGCGGCCGACCCGGGTGCTGCCGGTGAAGCCGACCGCATCGACGTCCATGTGCAGGGCCAGCGCTTCGCCGGCCTCGGGGCCATAGCCTGGCACGACGTTGAAGACGCCGGGCGGCAGGCCGGCCTCGATGGCCAGTTCCGCCAGGCGCAGCGCGGTGTAGGGCGATTTCTCGCTCGGCTTCAGGACCACTGAGTTACCGGTTGCCAGCGCCGGCCCCAGCTTCCACGCGGCCATGATCATCGGGTAGTTCCAGGGCACGATGACGCCGACCACGCCCATCGGCTCGCGCGTGATCAGGGCCAGGGACGAGGCCGGCGTCGGTGCGATCTCGTCGTAGACCTTGTCGATCGCCTCGGCGTACCAGGCGATCGTGCGCGCGGTGGAGGGCACGTCGACCGCCAGCGAATATTGGATCGGCTTGCCCATGTCGAGTGTCTCGAGCAGGGCCAGTTCGTCCTTGGCGGCGAGGATGCGCTCGGCGAAGCGCTGCAGGATCTTCTTGCGAACGGCCGGTGCCTTGGCGCACCAGCGGCTGTCGGCAAAGGCGGCGCGGGCGCTGACGACAGCGGCGTCGATGTCGGCCTCGCGGCAGCGGGCGACCGGGCCGAGTGTGCGGCCGTCGATCGGCGAGGTCTTGACGAAGGATTCTCCGGCCTTGGCGTCGCAGCGAAGGCCGTCGATCAGGGCGCGCCCGTCGAACGACAACATGCCGGCGCGCGCATGCCAATCGGGGGCGGGCTGGTTCATGGCTTCACTCAGAAGCTCAGCACGACCGAGGCGCCGAAGAGATCGTTGTTCTTCTTGTAGGTGCCCGAATCGACGTCGAAGAACACCGGCAGGTTGGCACCGTCGCGGCGGTATTCGAGCTTGAAGGTCGTGTTCAGATTGAACGCGTACTTGAGGCCGAAGGACAGTGCATAGCGATTTGCGCCCTTGTCGCAGCCACTGGCCGTCGGATCGACGTCGCAGCCGAGCGTCGGGTCGGGGCCGATGCCGTTGCGGTAGTCGCCATACGAGCCGTCGACGCCGAACTCCGGGTAATAGCCGGTGTAGCCGAACAGGCCGCCGCCGCCCTTGTCGTTCTTCAGGTAGTCGGCGCGCGCCAGCACCTGCAGTCGCGGCGTGATGCTGTAGCCGACCAGCCCGGAGGCGCCGACCCACTTGGAATCGGGGAAGTTGCCGTCCGCGTCGGGCATGATCGCGGCCTGCTTCTGCTGGCCGTACGACACCTGGCCCTGCACGGTCCAGTCACCCCGCACGAAGAAGCCATCGACCTCGAACAGGTGGGTGGTGGTCTTCTGGAAGATGTCGCAGGCGTCGTTGGCGCACAGGTTGTAGTTGGCCGTCTTGCCATGCAGGCCGGCGAAGCCAAAGCCATCGAACTCGCTCTTCGAGTAGTCGACCCGGTAGACCAGCACTGGCGCGCGCTGACCCTGCTTGGCGATCGTCTCGTTGACGTTGGCGATCAGGCTGCGGATCCACCACTTGCCCGTCGTGTAGTCGATGCCCGCGCCGGTATAGGTGGTGGGCACGGTGAAGTCGAACAGCAGGTTGTGGGTGATGAAGGGGTTCAGCGTGGGCTGCTGGTACTCGTAGCCCGTCCAGTCGGGCAGCTGGCCGACGATCATCCGGGTCTGCAGGTCGGTCAAGGGGATCGAGATCGAGGCTTCCTGCACGATGCTCTGGCCGTCTATCACCGCGCCGGCACTTCGGTTGGGCGACAGCGTGAGCTTGAATCGGGTGCCGCTGTCGGTTTCCTTGGTGAAGTCGAGCGAGGCCGCGCCGATGTACGAGGTGTCGTAGGCATACCCGCCCGATTGGCTGTTCAGGAACTGGAAGCCGGCCCGGCTCTGGCGGCGGTTGACGATGTACGAGGGGTCCATGTAGCCCGAGATCGTCAGGCCCTTGATGCCCCAGGCTTCGAGGTTGTCTTCGGTGGCCTCGGTCTTCACCGTGACGCGAGCGAGTTCCTTGGCCTGCTCTGGGGTCATGCCCCACTGGGCGCCGGCCGCCGTAACAGCGGTACCGCCAGCCGCTGTCGGAGCTGCGGTAGCCGCAGGAGCCCGGGCCTCGGCGGCCTTGAGCTTGTTCTCGAGTTCGGTGACGCGCTCGCGCAACGCCCGCAACTCATTGAGGACCTCGGCATTGCTCTGGGCCAGCGCCGGGAAGCAGGTGGCCAGGGCCAGCGCCAGCACGGTTGGAGGCAGGGGAAGGCTCTTCGACATCACGGGTACTCCTCGGGCGCGTTCTTAGTATGGAGCGGGTCAGCTGCGATTGGCAGCGGTCAGCTCGCGGCTGCGCTGGCGCTCGGCGCGCGCGATCAGGTAGCTGGCGATCAGCACGCCAATGGACACCAGCACGACGATGATCGTTGCCACGGCGTTGACGCTCGGGTTCAGGCCCAGGCGGGCGCGCGAGAAGATCACCAGCGGCATCGTCGTCGCACCGGGGCCTGACAGGAAGGCCGACAGCACCACGTCGTCGAGCGAGAGTGTGAAGGTCAGCAACCAGGCCGAGAGCATCGACTGGGTGATCATCGGCAGCGTGACGAGATAGAACACCTGGTGCGGCCGGGCGCCGAGGTCCATCGCGGCCTCTTCGAGTTGCGGGTTCAGGTCCAGCAGGCGGGCCTGGATGACCACCGTGGCATAGGCCATGCCGAGCAGCATGTGGCCGAGCCAGATCGTCGCCATGCCGCGTTCGGGGAAGCCGATTGCCCGCTGCACGCTGACCAGCATCAGCAGCAGTGACAGGCCGACCACCACCTCGGGCATCACGAGCGGGGCGTTGACCATGCCGGAGAACAGGGTGCGCCCAGTGAAGCGCTTGTACTTGACGAGCGAGAAGGCGGCCAGGGTCCCGAGCACGACCGAACCGCAGGCGGTGAAGAAGGCGATCTCCAGGCTCAGCCACAGGCCGGCGAGCATCTCGCTGTCGCCCGGCAACGCGGCATACCACTTCAGCGTGAAGCCGCGCCAGACGTTGGGCAGCGGTGAATCGTTGAACGAATACAGCACCAGCGCAACGATCGGCAGGTACAGGAAGACGAAGCCGGCGCCGAGCCAGCCGCGGCCGAACCATCGATTCAGGCGAGCGGCATTCACCGGCGCGTCTCCTGGGCCTCGGCCTGGTACTTGTTGAAGATCGCCAGCGGCACGATGATCAATAGCACCATCACGACCGCGACGCTGGCCGCCATCGGCCAGTCGTTGTTGGAGAAGAACTCGTCCCACATCACGCGGCCGATCATCAGCGTGCGCGGGCCGCCGAGCAGTTCGGGGATCACGAACTCGCCGACGCAGGGAATGAAGACCAGCATCGACCCGGCGATGATGCCGGCCTTGGACAAGGGCACGGTGATCTTCCAGAACGCGACCCAGGCCGTGGCACCGAGGTCGGCCGCGGCTTCGAGCAGGCGCAGGTCCATCTTGGCCAGATTCGCGTACAGCGGCAGGATCATGAAGGGCAGGTAGGTGTAGGTCATGCCCAGGACCAAGGAGAAGGGCGTGTTCATCAGCCGCCCCGGGGCTTCGATCAGGCCGGTGGCGAACAGCAATTGGTCCAACCCGCTGCCGACGATGAATTGCTCGACCCAGCCGCCTTCGCTGAGCAGGCCTTTCCAGGCATAGACGCGCAGCAGGAAGGAGGTCCAGAACGGCAGCATGACCAGCATCAGCAAGGCCGGCTGCACGGTCGTTCTGGCGCGCGCCATGAAGTAGGCGAAGGGGTAGCCGATGGCCAGGCAGAGCACGGTCGTCGCCGCGGCGTACTTCAGGCTGCGCAGGTAGGTGTCGAAGTAGAGCGAGTCTTCGACGATGAACTGGTAGCCACTCAGTTTCAGGGTGAACTGCAGCAGGCCGTCCTTGAATGAGATCAGGTCCTTGAAGACAACGTTCTCCATCTCCGACACGCTGATGTGCGCGACGATAAGGAAAGGCAGCAGGAAGAACACCAGCAGCCACAGATAGGGCACGCCGATGACGGCGGCCTTGCTGGCGGTCAGCGAGCGCAGGCGCCTGAGCATGCTCACCGGACCAACCTTCGCGCTACGCGCTTCGGGATGATCGCTTCGGAGCGGCCGAGCGCGCTCATCAGGCAGCCTCCGCGCTGCGCGCTGCGGTATGGCGCTTGGGGCGGCCCGGCGCGCTCATGCCGTCAGCACCACATGCGCCGACGGCGACCAATGGGCCCAGGCCCGGTCGCCCCAGGTCAGCGCGCCATCACTGTGGCGTTCGGTGTTGGCCTGACTGATCTTTAGGCGCGCGCCGCTGGGCAGCAGCACGTGGTAGACGGTGAAGCTGCCGAAATAGGACATCTCCTTGACCGTGCACTGCACCGCGTTGTAGGCTGGATCGCCCGGCGCCTCCCGGCTCAGGGCAATCTTCTCCGGCCGCAGCGCGACGGTCACCGGCATGCCCTCGGTGCCCGTGATGCCGTGGCCGACGTAGTGCTCCACGTCGGCGGTGCCGATGATGCAGTGGTCTGCCGCGTCGACATCCAGCGTGCCGTCCATCAGGTTGACGTTGCCGATGAAGTCGGCAACGAAACGGGTGGTGGGCGTCTCGTAGATCTCGGCCGGCGCGCCGACCTGCAGGAAGCGGCCTTCGCTCATCACCGCCATGCGCGAGGCCATCGTCATCGCCTCTTCCTGGTCGTGCGTGACCATCACGCAGGTCACGCCGACCTGCTCGATGATGTTCACCAGCTCGATCTGGGTCTCCTCGCGAAGCTTCTTGTCCAGAGCACCCAGCGGCTCGTCGAGCAGGAGCAGCTGCGGCTTCTTGGCCAGGCTGCGCGCCAAGGCCACGCGCTGCTGCTGGCCGCCGGAAAGTTGATGCGGTTTTCGCTTGGCGTATTTGCCGAGTTGCACCAGCTTGAGCATTTCCTCGACACGCTCGGCAACTTGCGCCTTGTCCATGCCCGAACGGCGCGGGCCGAAGGCGACGTTGTCCCAGACCGTCATGTGCGGGAACAGCGCATACGACTGGAACATCATGTTCATCGGGCATTCGTAGGGCGGCATGCCCGCCAGGTCCTGGCCGTCGAGGAGGATCTTGCCCGAAGTGGGCGTCTCGAAGCCCGCCAGCATGCGCAGCAGGGTGCTCTTGCCGCAGCCCGAGGGGCCGAGCAGCGCGAAGATCTCGCCCTTGTCGATTTCCAGGCTGACGTGGTTGACAGCCAGCTGGCCGTTGAAATCCTTGACGACGTCCTGGATCTGCAGGAAGGGAGCCATCACAAGCCAGTCTTGAACCCGGTGTAGGTACGGGTCATCAGACGGCGCAGGTCGTTCGAGAGGGAGTCGGGCGGGATCATGTTTTTCAAGTCGGTTGGTGCCAGGAAGACCGTGGGGTTGCTTGCCACCTCGGGCTTGACGAAGGGCTTGGAAGCGAGCGTCGGATTGGCATAGAAGACCTTGTTGGTCAGGCTGGCCGAGACCTCCGGGCGCAACACGTAGTCAATGAACTTGTGGGCGTTGCCCGGACGGGCGGCATCGGCCGGAATGACCATCGAATCGAAGAACAGCAGGCCGCCGGTCTTCGGGATCAGGGCCTGGATGTTCTGCCCGGTCTTGCCGTCGATGGCGCGCTGGCGCGCGATGTTGATGTCGCCCGACCAGCCCAGGGCCAGGCAGATCGAGCCGCTGGCCATGTCGTTGATGTAACCAGACGAGCTGAACAGGGTCACGTAGGGGCGAACCGACTTGAGCAAGTTGGCGGCGGGTGTGTAGTCGCCCGGGTTCTTGCTGAAAGAAGGCTTGCCCAGGTAGTGCAGCGCGGCGGGAACGACCTCTGTCGCCGAATCGAGGAAGGCGACACCGCAGCCCTTCATCTTGCTGATGTACTCGGGCTTGAAGACCAGATCCCAGGCGTTGTCGGGCATTGGCATCGAGCCCAGCGCGGCCTTGACCTTGTCGACATTGATGCCCACCGTGGTGTAGCCCCAGAGCCAGTTGACCATGTAATCGTTGCCCGGGTCCATGCGCGCCAGTTGCGCCTGCACCGCCGGGTCGAGGTTCTTCAGATTCGGGATCAGGCTCTTGTCGAGCTTGCGCAGCAGGCCCCCGTCGATCTGCAGCTTGGCCCAGTTCGAAGAGGGCACGACGATGTCGTAGCCGGTCTTGCCGGCGACCAGCTTGGCATGGACGATTTCGTTGTTGTCGAAATTGTCATAGCGGACCTTGATGCCGGTTTCCTTCTCGAAGTTCCGGATCGTGTCTTCGGCGATGTAGTCGGACCAGTTGTAGATGTTCAGGACCTTTTCCTCCTCCTGCGCCACCGACCCGAAGGCGGCCAGCGCGAGCACCACCGCCAGGGCACGCGGCGCGCTGGACGAAGGCAAGGGGAACGGTTGAGACATGATCGAGAACCTCCGGCACGGATGTAGGGGATGCGCCCAGGGCGCGAGTCTAGGGTCGGGTGGATGAGGCGCCATTGGGGTCAATGCTCAAGCGCTTGTTGGCGCGCCGACTTCGGCCCAGGTCAGGTCCAGGCAACGGCGGATCAGGGCCAGCATCTCGTCGACCTGCGCGTGGGTGATCACCAGGGGCGGCGCGATGATCATGCGGTCGCCGACGGCGCGCATGATCAGGCCGTTGGCGAAACAATGGCCGCGGCAGACCATGCCGACCTCGAGGGCGGGATCGAACGCATGGCCGCGGCCGTCGCGGCCCGTCTTGTCCTTGACCAACAGCAGGGCTCCCATCAATCCGCAGGTCTGTGCCTCGCCAACGAGGGGGTGCGCCTGCAGTTGCTCAAACCCCGCAGCAAGTTGGGGGCCAGCATCCTCGCGGACACGCTCGACCAGGCCGAATTCGCGCACCAGTTTGATGTTGGCCAGCGCCACCGCGCAGGCCACCGGATGGCCCGAGTAGGTGTAGCCGTGGTTGAACTCGCCGCCCTGTTCGATCAACACCTTGGCCAGCCGCTCGCCGACCATCACGCCGCCCAGCGGGATATAGCCGCTGGTCACGCCCTTGGCGAAGGTCATCAGGTCGGGTTTGAAGCCCATCGTCTCGCAGCCGAACCAGCGGCCGGTGCGGCCGAAGCCGGTAATGACCTCGTCGCTGACCAGCAGGATCCCGTGACGGTCGCAGATGCGCTGGATCTCGGGCCAGTAGGTTGCCGGCGGGATGATCACGCCACCGGCACCCTGGACCGGCTCGCCGATGAAGGCCGCGACCTTGTCGGCGCCGAGTTCGGTAATCTTGTCCTCGAGCCAGCTGGCGGCGAGCAAGCCAAAGGCGTCGCGCGACATCCCATCCGGTGCGTTCTCGAACCAGTATGGTTGCTCGATGTGCACGATGCCGGGGATTGGCAGCCCGCCCTGGGCGTGCATGCCGCTCATGCCGCCGAGCGAAGCGCCGGCCATCGTCGAGCCGTGGTACGCGTTCTTGCGGCTGATGATGACCTGACGCTCGGGCCGGCCCAGAATGTCCCAGTAGCGACGCACCATGCGCACCACCGTGTCATTGCCTTCCGAGCCCGATCCGGAGAAGAAGACGTGCTCGAAGCCGGGCGGCGAAACCTCGGCCAGCAATTCGGCCAGCTCGATCGCCGGCGTCGTCGCGGTCTGGAAGAAGGCGTTGTAGAAGGGCAGCTCCTTCAGCTGCCGCGTGGCGGCGTCGATCAAGGCTTGCTGGCCGTAGCCGACGTTCACGCACCACAGGCCGCTCATCGCGTCGAGGATCCTCTGCCCGTCGCTGTCCCAGAGATAGATGTTGTCGGCGCGGGTGATGACCCGCGAGCCCTTGCGGGCCAGGGCCTGGAAATCGGTGAAGGGGTGCAGGAAATGCGCCGCGTCGGCGGCCTGCCACTCCTTCGTGGTGCGGGTCGTCGTCATCGTCGAATCCTCAAACATGCAGGAGCAGGTGCTCGCGCTCCCAAGGCGAAATCACCTTCATGAATTCGGCGTACTCGATCTCCTTGACCTCGGTATAGACCGTCACGAAGGATGCGCCCAGCACCTCGGCCAGGTCCTTTTCGGCACGCAGCAGACTCAGCGCCTCGCCCAGGCTGCGCGGCAACTGGAAGTCACCGAGGTAGGCGTCGCCCTTGCATTCCGGCGACGGCTCGATGTGGTTCTTGATGCCCAGGTAGCCGCACGCCAGCGTCGCGGCCAGGGCCGCATAGGGGTTCGCGTCGGCGCCGATGACGCGGTTCTCGATCCGGCGCGCCACCGGCGAAGCCACCGGGCTGCGGATCCCAACGGTGCGATTGTCGGTGCCCCACTGGATGTTGATCGGCGCGGCATTCGAACGCACCAGCCGGCGGTACGAGTTGACGTAGGGCGCAAACAGCGCCATCGCCGCCGGCACGTATTTCTGCAGACCGCCGATGTACCAGAAGAACTCCTTGCTCGGCGTGCCATCGTCGTTGCTGAAAATGTTCTTGCCGGTCTGCTTGCTGACGATGCTCTGGTGCACGTGCATCGCGCTGCCGGGCTCGCCGGCAATCGGCTTGGCCATGAAGGTCGCGAACATGTCGTGCCGCATCGCCGCTTCGCGCACGGTGCGCTTGAAGAAGAAGACCTCGTCGGCCAGGCCGAGCGGATGGGCATGAAAGAAGTTGATCTCCATTTGCCCGGCGCCGACCTCGTGGATCAGGGTGTCGACGTTCAGCTCCATCTGCTCGCAATAGGCGTAGACGTCCTCGAACAGCGGGTCGAACTCGTTCACCGCGTCGATCGAGTAGGCCTGGCGCGAGGTTTCGGCGCGGCCGCTCCGGCCGATCGGCGGCTTCAGCGGGATATCGGGGTCGGTGTTGCGCGCGACGAGATAGAACTCCAGTTCGGGCGCGACCACCGGATCCCAGCCCTCGGCGTCGAACAAGTCGCACACGCGGCGCAGCACCGAGCGCGGCGCGAAGGGCACCAGCTTGCCCTCCTTGTCGAAACAGTCGTGGATCACCTGCGCCGTCGGATCCACGGCCCAAGGCACGATGCGGACCGTGCTCGGGTCGGGCATCAGGTGCATGTCGCGGTCGTTCGGGCTGATCACGTCGTAGTACGGGCCTTCCTCCGGGAACTCGCCGGTCACGCCCATCGCCACCACCGCTTCGGGCAGGCGCATGCCGCGGTCCTCGGTGAACTTCTCGCGCGGCAGGATCTTGCCGCGGGCCACCCCCGTTAGGTCGGGCACCAGGCATTCGATCTCGGTCACGCGGCGCTCGTTGAGCCAGTTCTCGAGCTCGCTGAAGGTGAAGTTCTCTCGCACGACCATGGGGCACCTACTGGGTTGTCTTGCGTTGCCGGTGCCTGCGGCAGGCGGCGCCGAAGGCGGCCAGGATCTGCATCGACACCGGGTTGTCCTGCGCCTGCCATTCTGGGTGCCATTGCACGCACAGGTTGAAGCCGGGGGCATCGGGTTGCGAGAAGGCCTCGATGACGCCATCGGGCGCGCGCGCCTCGACCCTGAGGCCAGCGCCCAGGCGATTGACGGCCTGGGCGTGCAGCGAATTGACCTGGAAACTGACCCGGTCGAGCACGCGGCTCAGCACGCCGCCCGTCTCGACCACGACACTGTGCGACGGGCCGTACTGCACCTCGACGGGAGCATCGTCGTCGTCACGGTGGTCCTCGAAGCCGGGCACCTCCTGCACCGCCTGGTGCAGGCTGCCGCCGAGTGCGACATTGACCTCTTGCGCGCCGCGGCAGATTGCCAGCAGCGGCACACCGCGCGCCAGCGCTTTCGGGATCAGCGGCAAGGTCCAGGCATCGCGCGTCGGATCGAGCGGCAGCGCCGCGTCGTGCACGCCTTCGCCGAAGTGGCTCGGGTGGACGTTGGACGGCGAG
>DATDES010000033.1:0-5927 GCA_036522975.1 Burkholderiaceae bacterium
GATCAGCCGGCCGCGCATCGTTCTGTAGGAGAGTGCCGCGCCCGGCGACAATCCGCATCCCGTCAACCCGAATCCATCCGTGATGAAGCCGATCGGCACGCCCCTGTCCCCGTCCGCCACCCGCGTCATGCTGCTCGGCAGCGGCGAGCTCGGCAAGGAAGTGCTGATCGCGCTGCAGCGCCTGGGGGTCGAGACGATCGCCGTGGATCGCTACGACCACGCGCCCGGCCAGCAGGTCGCGCACCACGCGCGCACGATCACGATGAGCGACCCGGATGCCTTGCGCGCGCTGATCCTGGCCGAGAAGCCTGACCTGGTGGTGCCCGAGATCGAGGCGATCGCGACACCGGTGCTCGAGGCGCTGGAAGCCGCCGGCGAGGTGCGCGTGATCCCGACCGCGCGCGCGGCGCGGCTGACGATGGACCGCGAAGGAATTCGCCGCCTGGCGGCCGAGACCCTGGCGCTGCCGGCCAGTCCGTATCGGTTCTGCGACTCGCTGGCCGAGTTGCAGGCCGCCATCGACGGCGCGAACGGGGCAGGGATCGGCTATCCGTGCATCGTCAAGCCGGTGATGAGCAGCAGCGGCAAGGGTCAGAGCCGGATCGACGGCCCCCCAGACGTGCAGAAGGCCTGGAACCATGCGATGGCTGGCGGCCGCGTAGTGGGCGGCCGCGTGATCGTCGAGGGGTTCATCGATTTCGATTACGAGATCACGCTGCTGACGGTCCGTGCACTGGGTGCTGACGGTCGCATCGAAACCCGGTTCTGCGAGCCGATCGGCCACATCCAGGTCGGCGGCGACTATGTCGAAAGCTGGCAGCCGCACCCGATGGCGCCCACCGCCTTGGAGCGCGCGCGCGAGATCGCCAAGGCGGTCACCGACGACCTCGGCGGTCAGGGACTGTTCGGCGTCGAGTTGTTCGTCAAGGGCGATGCGGTCTGGTTCAGTGAGGTCAGCCCGCGCCCGCATGACACCGGCATGGTGACGATGGCCACGCAGTGGCAGAACGAGTTCGAGCTGCATGCGCGCGCGATCCTCGGCCTGCCGGTCGACACCGCGCTGAAGACCCCGGGGGCGAGCGCGGTGATCTACGGCGGCGTGGAGGCCAAAGGCATCGTCTTCGATGGCGTGGATGAGGCCTTGCGCGTACCCGGGACCGAGATTCGCCTGTTCGGAAAACCCGAAAGCTTCGTCAAGCGACGGATGGGCGTTGCGCTGGCGCGCGATGCCGACGTCGAAGTCGCCCGCCGCAACGCCAAGCTCGCCGCATCGAAAGTAAAGCCCCATGCAGAGTGACATCGAGATCGCGCACCAGGCGAGGCTGCGGCCGGTTGTCGAGTTGGCGCGAGACAGGCTCGGCATTCCAGAGGACCAGCTCGAACCCTATGGCCGTTTCAAGGCCAAGGTCTCGCTCGCGCACCTGGCGAGCCTGGCCAACAAGCCCGACGGCAAGCTGATCCTGATGAGCGGCATCAGCCCGACGCCGGCTGGCGAGGGCAAGACGACGACAACCGTCGGCTTGGTCGACGCCCTCAACCGGATCGGCAAGAACGCGATCGTCTGCCTGCGCGAGCCCTCGCTGGGGCCGGTGTTCGGCATGAAGGGCGGTGCCGCTGGCGGCGGTCACGCCCAGGTGGTGCCGATGGAAGACATCAACCTGCACTTCACCGGCGACTTCAATGCCATCGGACTGGCCCACAACCTGCTGGCGGCCCTGATCGACAACCACATCCACCACGGCAACGAGCTGCGCTTCGACCTGCGCCGCATCAGTTGGGGCCGCGTGATGGACATGAATGACCGCGCGCTGCGCGACATCACGGTCGGCCTCGGCGGCCCGGCCAATGGCTTCCCGCGCCAGGACGGCTTCGACATTGTCGTCGCCTCGGAGGTCATGGCGATCCTGTGCCTCGCGCGTGACCTGCGCGACCTGAAGGCGCGCCTGGGGCGCATCGTCGTCGGCCAGACCCGCGACCTTAAGAACATCACCGCCAGCGACCTGCAGGCCCACGGCGCCATGACGGCGCTGTTGCGCGACGCGATCAAGCCGAACCTGGTGCAGACGATGGAGAACAATCCGGCGCTGATCCATGGCGGCCCCTTTGCCAACATCGCGCACGGTTGCAACTCGGTGATCGCCACCCGCGCGGCGCTGAAGCTGGCGGACTACGTGGTCACCGAAGCCGGTTTCGGGGCCGACCTCGGGGCCGAGAAATTCATCGACATCAAGTGCCGCCAATCCGGCCTGCGCCCCGATGTGGTGGTGCTGGTGGCCACCGTGCGCGCGCTCAAGTTCCACGGCGGCGCGGAACTCAAGGACCTGAAGACCGAAGACCTGGATCGGCTGGAGGCGGGCATTGCCAACCTCGAGCGTCACATCAACAACGTGCGCAACCACTACGGCCTGCCCTGCGTGGTGGCGCTGAACCACTTCGTGCACGACACGCCGGCCGAACTGGCGCTGTTGGCGCGCAAGCTCGCCCACCACGGGGTGCCACTGGTCGAGTCGCACCACTGGGCCGAGGGTGGTCGCGGCGCCGAAGCCCTGGCGCGCGAAGTCGTGCGCGTGATCGAAACCACGCCGGCCGACCTGCACTTCGTCTATGAAAGCGCCGACACCCTGTGGCAGAAGGCCGAGGCGGTCGCGATGAAGATCTACGGTGCCGCCGGGGTCAGTGCCGACACCAAGGTGCGCGCTCAATTGCAGCGCCTGCAGGACCAGGGCTACGGACGCTATCCGGTGTGTATCGCCAAGACCCAGTACTCGTTCTCGACCGACCCGCTGGTGCGCGGGGCGCCGAGCGGCCATGTGTTGAACATCCGCGAGGTCCGCCTCGCGGCGGGCGCCGAGTTCGTGGTGCTGATGTGCGGCGACATCCTGACCATGCCGGGCCTGCCGGTGGTCCCCTCGTCGACGAACATCGACGTCGACGACGAGGGGCGGATCGTCGGGCTGTTCTGAGGCGCGGCACCGCGCCGTGCGGTGCCCGGTGCGCCCGACTCAGGGCATGACGATGAGGTCGTTGCGCAACGCGGTGACGCCCGACACGCCGCGGGCCACCCGTTCGGCCGTCGACTTCTCGGTGGCGGTCTTGATGAAGCCCGACAGCTGGACCGTGCCTCTCAGTGTTTCGACCGCGATGGCGCCCGACTTGAGACTCGGTTCTTCGGCGAGCTTGGCCTTGACCTTGGTGGTGATGCCGGTGTCATCGATATACGAACCGGTGCTCTGCTGATTGCTGACCACGACGAGGTCATTGCGCAGGGTGACGACCCCCGGCACGGCGCGGACCACCCGATCGGCGGTCGCCTTCTCGGCGTCGGTCTTGACGAATCCCGCCAACTGGACCGTACCCTTCAGCGTCTCGACGCTGATGGCGCTCGACTTGACGGCCGGGTCTTCGGCGAGCTTGGCCTTGACCTTGGTGGTCGTGCCGGCGTCGTCGAAGTACGAGCCAACCCCCTGTTGGTCGCTCACTACGGCGCAACCCGAGGCCGTCAGCAGAGCGAGTGCGGTGACGATGGCCGCGAGAGCGGGGCGCATGGTGTTCATGTTCGTGGTCCTTTGAATAGCAGAGCGGCGCGTGCCGGAGGCACGCCTCGCCATTATTGGCCCGTCACGGCCGTGCGCACACGCACGCATCGCTCGCGCACTCTAGGCCTTGACTTCGCTGCGCGACTGGGTTTGACGAGCCACAAGCTACAGGCCGGCCGCCGCCCGCAGCAGCTGCGCCTTGTCGGTCCGCTCCCAGCTGAACTCGGGCTCCTCGCGCCCAAAGTGGCCGTAGGCGGCGGTCTTCTCGTAGATCGGGCGCAGCAGGTCGAGCATTTGGATGATGCCCTTGGGGCGAAGGTCGAAGTGCTCGGCCACCAGGGCCGAGAGCCTCTCGTCGCTGATCACACCGGTGCCCTCGGTGTAGACGGTGATGTTCATCGGTCGCGCCACGCCGATGGCGTACGCCACCTGGATCTGGCATTGCCGCGCCAGGCCGGCGGCGACGATGTTCTTGGCCACGTAACGCGCCGCATAGGCCGCGCTGCGGTCGACCTTGCTGGGGTCCTTGCCCGAGAACGCACCGCCGCCGTGCGGGCAGGCGCCGCCGTAGGTGTCGACGATGATCTTGCGCCCCGTAAGGCCGCAGTCGCCTTGCGGGCCACCGATGACGAAGCGTCCGGTCGGGTTGATCAGGTACTTGGTGTCCTTCAACCACTCCTTGGGCAGCACCGGCTTGATCAACTCTTCAATGATGGCCTCGTTGAAGGAGGCCTTCATCTTCTTCGGCGTTTCACTCTGGTCCGGACTGTGCTGGGTGGAGAGTACGACGGTGTCGATCGAGTGCGGCTTGCCATCGACGTAGCGCATCGTGACCTGGCTCTTCGCGTCCGGGCGCAGGAAGGGCAGGCGGCCGTCCTTGCGAAGATGCGCCTGGCGCTCGACCAAGCGGTGCGCGTAGTAGATCGGCGCCGGCATCAGCTCGGGCGTCTCGTCGCAGGCATAGCCGAACATCAGGCCCTGGTCGCCGGCGCCGGTGTTCAGGTGGTCGTCGCTGGCGTGGTCGACGCCCTGGGCGATGTCGTTGCTCTGCTTGTCGTAGCAGACCATCACCGCGCAGCCCTTGTAGTCGATGCCGTACTCGGTGTTGTCGTAGCCGATGCGCTTGATCGTGTCGCGCGCGACCTGGATGTAGTCGACGTGGGCGTTGGTGGTGATCTCGCCGGCAAGTACGACCAGGCCGGTGTTGGTCAGGGTCTCGGCGGCGACGCGGCTGCGCGGATCCTGCTTGAAGATCGCGTCGAGGATCGCGTCCGAGATCTGGTCGGCCACCTTGTCGGGGTGCCCCTCGGAAACGGATTCGGATGTGAAAAGGAAATCGTTGGCCACTCTTAAACTCCAGTTGGTTGCAAGGCGCGTTGCCGGCCTGAATCTGGAGGAGCGGCGAACGCTTTAGCAGAACTTGTGAATCGCCCCGCAAGTAGTTCATAACTCGGCGATGGCTCGATTATAGGAAACATGCTGACCGCGCTGCGCTGGCTCTCACGCCGATCCCTGGGGTTCTTGCACGCGCTCGGCGCCTTGCTGGGCTGGGCCGCCTATGCATTTTCGGGCGGCTACCGCCGGCGTGTGCGTGCCAACGCCGCGCTGGCCGGCATCGGCGCGGCCGAGCGCCGCGCCGCCGTGGCCCATGCCGGGCGCATGGTGGCCGAGATGCCGCTGCTGTGGCTGCGACCGGAAACAGCGCCGCTGCAGCCGGCTGCGCAATGGCAGGGGGCCGAGCTGATCGCTGCCGCCATCGCCGCCGGCCGGGGCATGGTGATCCTGACCCCGCACCTCGGCGCCTTCGAGGCCCTTGTACAGGCCTATGCCGAGCGCTTCGGCGCGCGCCAGCCCGTGATCGCCTTGTACCGCCCGGCTAAACAAGCCTGGCTGCGCAAGCTGGAAACCACCGCACGCCACCGCCCGGGGCTGCTCACGGCGCCGGCAACGCTCGCCGGGGTGCGGCAGATGATCCGGGCCTTGCGCCAGGGCCAGACGGTGGGCCTGCTGCCCGACCAGGTGCCGCCCGAGGGCATGGGCGTGTGGGCGCCGTTCTTCGGCCGACCGGCCTACACGATGACCCTGGCGGCGCGGCTGGCCCTGCAGACCGGTGCCACGATGCTGCTCGCGTTCGGCGAGCGGCTCCCAGGCGCGGCGGGCTGGCGCATGCACATCCTGGCCTTGCCAGAGCCGCTTCCAGCGGCGGCGGGCTTTGCCGGTGACGAGGCCGCGCATCAGACAGAATGCGCCGCCGTGATCAACCGCTCGATGGAATACCTGATCCGCCAATGCCCCGAGCAGTATCTGTGGGGCTACAACCGCTACAAGGGCCCCAGAGCCTCATGACAGCCCCCGGCTCGCTTCTCTCGCGTTCCCAGGCGCCAGTGGGGC
>DATDES010000034.1:0-7575 GCA_036522975.1 Burkholderiaceae bacterium
AGCTTGCGCGCCAGGTAGCCGTCGGCCCAGTCGGTGATCGCCACGGCAACGAACAGCACGGTCGCGATCAGGTTGCGCTCCGGCGCGGAAAGCGGCAGGTAGAACACACCGACGACAAGCGGGATCGCGACGATGCGGGCCCAGGTCAACAGCGTCGGCAGATTGAAGAACATGCGCCGATCCTAGCCGCTTCGCCGTGATTGATGCTTACACCCCGTGCCAGGACCTTCAGTGGAGAGCACGGTAGATCTCCTCGGCCAATGGCTTGGATATGCCCTCGACGCTGGCCAGGTCGTCGACGCTCGCATTGCTCACCCCGCGCACACCACCGAAGCGCTGCAGCAGGCGGGCCCGCTTCTTCGGCCCCACGCCGGCGATCTCTTCTAGCTGGCTGGCCCCTGTGCGCACGCTCGCGCGCCTGGCACGCATACCAGTGATCGCGAAGCGATGGGCCTCGTCGCGGATCTGCGCCACCAGCATCAAGGCGGCGGAATCTGCACCCAGGGTCACCTTGTCGCGGCCGTCGGCGAAGACCAGTTCCTCGAGGCCGACCTTGCGGCCCTCTCCCTTTTCGACGCCAACGATCAGCGACAGATCCAGGCCCAGCTCGGCGAACACTTCACGCGCCATCGCCACCTGGCCGCGGCCTCCATCGACCAGCACCAGGTCGGGCAGCCGCACCTGCGCACTGCCGCTGGTCAGGGCCTCGGCCAGCTTGGCATAACGGCGCATCAGGACCTGGCGCATCGCGGCATAGTCGTCGCCACCGGTGATGCCGTCGATGTTGTAGCGCCGGTACTGCGCGCTCTGCATCTGGTGGTTCTGGAACACCACGCAGCTGGCCTGCGTCGCCTCCCCCGCGGTGTGGCTGATGTCGAAACACTCGATGCGCAGGTCGTCGAGATCGGCCACCTCGAGCGCCAGGGCATCGGCCAGCGAACGGGTGCGTTCGCGCTGCGAGCCCTCCTCGGCCAGCAGACGGGCCAGCGCGATCTGAGCACCGTTGACGGCCATCTCCAGCCAGACCCTGCGCTGCTCGCGCGGCTGATGCGTGGCAGTGACCTTGATCCCGCTGTGTTCGGACAGGGCATCCAACAAGGCGCCGTCGACGGCGTGGCTGGTCAGCAGTTGCGGCGGCACAAAGCCGTCGAGGTAATGCTGGGCAATGAAGGCTTCGAGCACCTGCACTTCGGGTGCCACCCCCTCGGCCAGTGTCGCGGCGTCGTCGACATGGGTCGGGAAATAGGCCCGGTCGCCGAGGTGGCGCCCGCCGCGCACCATCGCGAGATTCACGCAGGCGCGCCCGCCCTGCACTTTGACCGCCAGGATGTCGACATCCTTGTCGATGGCACCGAGGCTGCTCGCGTCGACCGCCTGCTGGTGCAGCACGCGCGACAGTGATTCGAGCTGGTTGCGCAGTTCGGCGGCCTGCTCGTACTCGAGCCGCTCGGCGTGGGCCATCATGCGCTGCTGCAGGTCGACCAGCACGGCTTCGGTGTCACCGCGCAGGAAGCGTTCGGTGTCGGCCACGTCACGGGCATAGTCCGCACCCGAGATCAAACCGACGCAGGGGCCTGTGCAGCGCCGGATCTGGTACAGCAGACACGGCCGGGAGCGGTTGGCGAACACCGTGTCCTCGCAGGTGCGCAGGCGAAACACCTTCTGGATCAGATGAATCGAATCCTTCACCGCCCAGGCACTCGGGTAGGGCCCGAAATACCGGTGCTTCTTGTCGACCGCGCCGCGGTAGTAGGCAACGCGGGGGAAAGGTCCCGACACCAGCTTCAGGTACGGATAGCTCTTGTCGTCGCGAAAGAGGATGTTGAAGCGGGGGCTCAGTGCCTTGATCAGGTTGTTCTCGAGCAGCAAGGCCTCGGCCTCGCTTCGCACGACGGTGGTCTCCAGGCGCGCGATGCGCGCCACCATCAGGCCGATCCGGGTGCCGGCGTGGTCCTTCTGGAAGTAGCTCGAGACGCGCTTCCTCAGGTTGCGTGCCTTGCCGACATAGAGCACCGCTCCGGCCGCGTCGAAGTAGCGATAGACCCCCGGCCGCTGCGGCAGCGCGGCAACCTCGGCGAGCAGGCGTTGCTGCGCGGCGGCGTCGGGTTCCTCGGCTGGGCTCATGCGCCGTGATTATCGATGTCGATAATCAAACGATGCGCTGGGACATCTTCTGCCGCGTCATCGACAACCACGGCGACCTTGGCGTGTGCTGGCGCCTGGCGGCCGACCTCGGCTCGCGCGGCGAGCAGGTGCGCCTGTGGATCGACGACCCGCTGGCGCTGGCCTGGATGGCGCCGCGTGGCGCCTGCGGCGTCAACGTGGTGCGCTGGGTCGATCCGCTGCCTGCTTTCGAGCCCGGCGACGTGGTCGTCGAGGCTTTCGGCTGCGACCCCCCCGCGGCGTTCGTCGCCCGGATGGCCTCGCACGCCGCGGCGCCGCTGTGGATCAACCTCGAGTACCTCAGCGCCGAGGCCTATGCGGCCCGTTGCCACGGGCTGCCGTCGCCTCAGCAACGCGGGCCAGGCGCAGGCCTGCCCAAGTGGTTCTACTACCCCGGTTTCACGGCCGAGAGCGGCGGGCTGCTGCGCGAGGCCCATGCCCTCGATGCCGGTGAAGACGGCTGGCTGGCCGCGCAAGGCGTGCCGCTGTGCGACGGCGAGCGACGTGTGAGCCTGTTCGCATACGCCGATGCGCCGCTGGAGGCCCTGTGCGAGCGCCTCGACGACCGCCCGACCCTGCTGCTCTTGACGGCCGGTGCGGCACAGGCCCCGGCGCTGATGCTCTTCGATGGGCAGGGCCGGCGCGGCCGCCACCTGCGTGCCCACGCCTTGCCGTGGTTCGATCAGCCCGGCTACGACCAGTTGCTGCGCGCCTGCGACCTCAACTTTGCCCGCGGCGAGGATTCGATCGTGCGCGCAATGTGGGCCGGGGCGCCCTTTGTGTGGCAAATCTACGCCCAGACCGACCTGGCCCATGCCGCCAAACTCGATGCCCTGCTCGACCGCCTGACAGCCACCGCCACGCCAGCGCTTGCGGACGCTGTGCGAGGGCTGTGGCGGGCCTGGAACGGCCTGGCCGACTGGCCGACGAACCTGCCCGACGGCCCAGCCTGGCGCGGGCTGTGCCGGTCCTGGCGCCAACGCCTGGTGGACCAGGACGACCTCAGCAGCCAGCTGCTGCGCTTCGTCGCCGCAAGACGGTAGAATCAAGGGCTTTGCGCGCTGGGGTTCCTCACCACGCTGCGCCCCACTCAAACCTCGCAAGACACCATGAAAATCGCTCAAGAAATCCGCGCCGGCAACGTCATCATGCAGGGCAAGGACCCGATGGTCGTTCTGAAGACCGAATACAGCCGCGGCGGCCGCAACTCGGCCACCGTGCGCATGAAGATGAAGAACCTGCTCAACGGCTCGGGCGCCGAAGTGGTGTTCAAGGCCGACGACAAGATGGACCAGATCGTGCTCGACAAGAAGGAGTGCACCTACTCCTACTTCGCCGATCCGATGTATGCCTTCATGGACGCCGAGTACAACCAGTTCGAGGTCGAGTCCGAGAACATGGGCGACGCCATCAACTACCTTGAAGACGGCATGCCGGTCGAAGTGGTGTTCTACGACGGCAAGGCGATCTCGGTCGAACTGCCGACCTCGGTGGTCCGCGAAGTGGTGACCGAACCGGCCGTCAAGGGCGACACCTCGGGCAAGGTCATGAAGCCGGCCAAGATCGCCACCGGCTTCGAGATCGCGGTGCCGCTGTTCGTCGAGAACGGCGACAAGATCGAGATCGACACCCGGACGCATGAGTACCGCAAGCGGGTTTGAGCCTGCGGCGACGGGTCGAGCGGGCGCCCGATGGGCGCCCTTCCTTTTTTCCTAGAAGAAGTACGCCAGCGCAAACGCGCCAACCATCATCAGCACCAGGGCGAGCTTGACCGCCGTGCCGATCATCAAACCGAGCCAGGTCGCGACACCGACTTCGAGGGCCCGTTTGGCATCGTCGCTGTGCGACGTTCGCGCCGCCTTGCGCTGCTGGGCCCACCACTCACCGGCCATCGCGCCCGCCAGCGGCAAGAAGACCAGGCCGATGAAGCCCGTAAACACGCCTGCCAAAGTGCCAGCCGTCGCGCCGGCCAGGGCCCAACCACTCGCGGCGACGCGCTTCGCCCCGAGCATCGCAGCGACAAAGTCGGTCGCCCAGGCAAGGACCGCGAGCACACCGCACACCACCACCACCCAGACCGGCACTCGGGTGAAGTCGTCGATCCAGGCGCCGAGCAACACGCCAGCAAGGACCAGCACCGTGCCGGGCAAGGCCGGCAAGACCGTCCCCGCCAGGCCGACGACGATAAGCGCGACCACGCCCATCCACGCCAACCAGCTCATATCCGTCGGCAAGGCAAACTCCTGCGGTGATGACAGTCCATGCCCGGATAGTGCCCGAACGCGACACCTCGAAAGCGCCAAGCGTTGGCCCTGAGCGATGAGCTTCGATTTCGACAGCGCCGTCAGCACCCCGTTTCGGATGCAACCCGGCCTGCGTCGCATGGCCGACGCGGCCACGCATCTGATGCCAATGGCCGCGGGCTCGCGCCACCAGCGCGAGAAACTCGCCATCCTGTCGGCCCAGCCTGAGCAGGCCCTGCAGGTCGTTGCCGGCTTCGATGCGTCTCCGGCGTTCCACGCATTGGCGGCACATGCGGCGCGCGAACACCCCCAGGCGTTCACCTGGGACGGCGAACGCGCCTGCGCCCCGGTCCTGGGCGTCGCCGTGCACGGCGACCACCGCGTCGAAGAACATGCCAGCGGCAGTTTCGGCCTCGGCGACGAGATCGGCCGTTGCTTGCGTGGCCTGTCGCCGAAGTGGCGTTTGGCCGGGCTGCTCAGCCTGGCCTTCGTCGAAGACTTCGCCCTCGTCGACGGCGCAACCGGCACCCTGCCCTGGCTGGCCGTGGCGTTGCCCTCCCACTGGGCACCGGAGGACAAAGTCGGCCGCCACTTCCGCGAAGTGCATGCGCCGGTGGCTGACAATGAGTTGCTGTTGCGTGCTGGCGATCACCTGATGCGCATGGTCTGCGGACCCGAGCGCTGGGAGCGCTTCGTCTGGAACGTCACCCGCCATCCGCGCCTGAATGCGCACCCGGCGAGCGTCGATCACGCCCCCTGGCCGGCCGACGCCTTCGCCGACGCGCGCGCGCCAAGCGCCTGGTGGCGCACCGAGCGGCAGACCTTCATCGCCCTGCCAGGGCGGACTCAGGCCGTGTTTACGATTCAGGTCCAGATCGAAGCGCTCGGGTCGGCGATTGACAGCGCTGAACGGGCCGCGCGCCTGCACGACGCTGTCGCCACGATGAGCGATGCAGTCCTGGCCTACCGCAGCCTGAGCACGGTGCGCGATCCGCTGCTCAGATGGTTGGCGACGAAGGCGGCGTGAAGACCTCTCCGCTCGTCGCCGCCACGGTCGACTTCAGCGACCCTGCCGCCCCCCGCGCGCCCGCCTTCGACGACCTCTACCACCCCCGCAGCGGCGCCTTCGCGCAGGCGCAGCAGGTCTTCCTGGCCGGCAACGGCCTGCCTTCCCGCTGGCGAGGTCGGGCGCGCTTCACGATCCTCGAGACCGGCTTCGGCCTGGGCAACAATTTCCTCGCCACATGGGCCGCCTGGCGCGCCGACCCGGCACGCAGCGAGCGCTTGACCTTCCTCTCGATCGAAAAGCACCCGCTGCTGCAGGACGATCTCGTACGCAGCCACGGACGGTCGCCCGCACCCGACCTCGCACAGCAGTTGCTCGATGCCTGGCCGCCTGCCACCTGCAACCTGCACGGAGTCGACTTTGAGGCGGGGCGCGTGCGACTGCTGCTGGCGCTCGGCGACGTGCAATCCTGGGCCCGCGAGCTGGTTGCCGGCGTCGACGCCTTCTACCTAGACGGCTTCGCCCCGGCGCGAAATGACTCGATGTGGGACCGTGGCGTGTTCGCGATGCTTGCCCGCCTGGCGGCACCCGACGCCAGCGCCGCGACCTGGAGCGCCGCCCACGCGGTGCGCGAAGGCCTGCAGCGGGCCGGCTTCGAGGTCCGCGCCGCACCGGGCAGTGGCGGCAAGCGTGACATCACCCTGGCACGCTTTGCACCGCGCTTCAGGCCACCGCCGCCCCCGGGTCGGGTGCTGCCGCGCAAAGTACCGACCCATGCGCTGGTCGTCGGTGGCGGCCTGGCCGGTGCCGCCACGGCGCGTGCGCTGGCCCTGCAGGGCATCGCCTGCACGGTCCTCGATGCCCACGCCGAGCCAGCGGCCGAAGCCTCGGGCAACCCCGCCGGGCTGTTCCACGGCGCCGTGATGGGTCACGATGGACCTCATGCCCGCTTGCTGCGCGCGGCCGCCCTGGTGGCCGCCCCGGTGATGCGCGCCGCTGCGGCTGCGGGCGTACCGGCAGGCCTCGACGGCCTGCTGCGCCTGGAAGCACGGCTGCTGCTGCCGGCCATGCAGGCCCTGCTCGATCGACAGGCCTTGCCGGCGAGCTATGTGCAGGCGCTGTCGGCCATGGCAGCGACGCAATGCGCCGGCGCCGCCCTCTCCTTGCCGGCCTGGTTCTACCCCGGTGGCGGCTGGATCGACCCAGCGGCGCTGGTGCGCCATTGGCTGTCGACCCCCTGCGTGACCTGGCGCGGATCGACCCCCGTGCAGCGCATCGCCCACGACGGCCATGCATGGTCCGCGTTTGACGCCGGCGACCGGACCCTCGCCTCGGCACCGCTTCTGGTACTGGCCAATGCCGCCGATGCGCTGCGATTGGCGGGTCTGCCGCCGGCCTGGTTGCAACGCCAGCGCGGCCAAGTGAGCTGGACCCGCAACGCGGCACCCGCCGCACCGCGCATCCCGATCGCCAGCGGTGGCTATGTACTGACCCTGCCCAGTGGCCAGTGCCTGTACGGCGCGACGAGCCAGGTCGGTGACGAAGACCCCAGCGTGCGTGCCAGCGACCAGCGCGACAACCTCGCCAAGGCCATGCGGCTGATCGGTGAGGATGGTTTCCCTCCTGCCGGCGAAGCGCATCGGGGACGGGTCGGCTGGCGGGCCACGTCGACCGACCGGCTGCCCTTGGTGGGCCCGGTGCCCGACCGGGATGCGCCGCGGCCGTCGCGCGCGGATGCACCGCGCCTGCTGCCGCGCCGGCCCGGCCTGTGGCTGCACAGCGGTCTCGGCTCGCGTGGCCTGACCACCGCCACGCTGTGCGCGGACCTGATCGCTGCGCAGGTCACAGGCGCCCCGTGGCCGCTCGAGGCCGATCTGGCCGATGCGATCGACCCGGCGCGCTGGCTGCTGCGCGTCCGCTGATCCGCTCAGTCGAAGCTCAGGCGCCGCACACCGGTCGCCGTACCCAGCAGGCACAGCCGCGCGCGATGGCGCGCAAAGATGCCGACTGCGACGACACCCGGCCATTGGTTGATCTCGACCTCCATCGCCAGTGGATCGGTGATTGACAAGCCGTGGACATCGAGCAGCGGATGGCCGTTGTCTGTGAGCACACCAGCGCGTTGCACCGCACGGCCACCGAGCGCGCGGAAGCGCCGGGCCA
>DATDES010000035.1:0-6810 GCA_036522975.1 Burkholderiaceae bacterium
CATGGCCCGCAGCGCCTCGCGCACGAAGGCGTAGAAGGTCACCATCACCGCGACCGGGTTGCCGGGCAGGCCGAACAGGATTGCCTCGTGTCCAGCGTTCGCGATGCGACCGATCGCCATCGGTCGCCCGGGCCGCATCGCGATGCGCCAGAACAGCACATCACCGAGTTCAGCCATGATTCTCTTGGTGTGGTCGGCCTCGCCGACGCTGACCCCGCCCGAGGTGATGACGGCGTCGGCGCTGGTTGCGGCTTCGCTGAACGCCGCCCGGAGTGCGTCGGGTTCGTCGCGCACGACGCCGAGGTCGATGACATCGCAGCCCAGGCGCTGCAGCATGGCCCAGATCGTGTATCGGTTGCTGTCGTAGACGCACCCTGCATCGAGCGGCTCGCCGATGGAGCGCAACTCGTCGCCGGTGGAGAAGAACGCCACGCGCAGCTTGCGCAGCACCGGAATCTCGGCGCGGCCGAGCGACGCGAGCAGGCCGAGGTCGGCCGGGCGTAACAGCCGGCCGGCTCGCAGCGCTGCGGATCCGCGGGCCAGGTCTTCGCCGGCCAGACGACGGTTGTCGCCGCTGCGCACGGCGCCAGGGGGAATGCGCACCGCGCCGCCCTCGATCTTGGTGAACTCCTGCGGCACGACGGTGTCTAGTCCGGCCGGCATCACCGCGCCGGTCATGATGCGCACGCAGTGGCCGGCCGGCACCACGCCGTCGAAGGATTGCCCGGCGAAGCCGGTGCCGGCGACCACCAGCAGTGTGTCGCCGCTCGCGAGATCGCTGCCGCGCAAGGCGTAGCCGTCCATCGCCGAGTTGTCGTGCGCAGGCACGTCGATGGTCGACACGATGTCGCGCCCCAACACGCGGCCGAGGCTCGAGCGCAGCGCGACGCTCTCGACTGCCGTCACTTTCGGTACCAGCCGGGCGATGAAGTCCTGCGCCGTCTCGACCGGCAGGGCGTTCGGGTCGTAGCCGCTGACGCAAGAGGCGATCTGTTCGAGGGTCTGGACGCTCATCGCAGGTTCAGCCACATCAGGTCTTTGTCGAGAAAACGGCCGCCGGCGCGGATCGCGTGCGGCAGGGTGCCATAGCGGGTGAAGCCGGCGCTTTCGTACAGGTACACGGCGGCGTGGTTGCCCGCGGTCACACTGAGGGTCAGCTGGTGCAGTTCGGCGTCCGCGCCGGCGCGGGCGATCAGGGCATCGAGCAGGGATCGGCCGACGCCCTTGCGCTGCTCGTCGATTGCGACCATGGTGCCGACGATATGGCCGACGTGGCGCACCTTGCTGCGTGGGTCGCGCTCGCAGGTGATGGCGCCGACCAGGCGGTCGCCGCGCCAGGCGCCGAGCGTGAAGCCGCCGTCTGACACGCTGCCCAGACGCGCGCGGTAGCTCTGCGCATTGCGCTGCGCCTCGGCCGCCGCATCGGACGTGAAGGCTTCCTCGTGGTGGGCCAGGGCATGATCGCGCAATGCCTTGTAGGCGGCCAGATCGGCCTCCCCCAATGCGCGAACGCTCAACTCAGGCGCGGGCATCGGGCTGCTGCAGTTGCGCCAGTTCGGCTGCGGTATTGGCGTTGAAGAAGGCGCTCGCGTCGTCGAACCGGACGGGCACAGCGCGATGCTGCGCGAACCAGGCATCGATCTTGTGGCCGCCGCCGTGCAGAAAGGCGATCAGGCTCTCCGACAGCGTGCTCCTCATCAGGCAGAACACCGGCTGGCGTTGCTCGCGGCCGTCTTCAAAGGTGACGGCGTAGGCCAGGTCGGCTTGCTCGGCATCGAGGGCAGCGGCCAGGCGTGCGGCCAGGTCGTCGGGGAAGTTCGGCGTGTCGCAAGGCACGCTGAGCAGGAATGCCGTTTCGCAACGCTCGAGTCCGGCTGCGAAGCCCGCCAGGGGCCCGGCGAAGTCGCCCACCGGGTCGGGCCAGACGGGCACGCCGAAGGACTCGTAGGCACCGAGGTTGCGGTTCGCGTTGATCATCACGTGGCCGACCTGCGAACCAAGCCGCAAAACGGCGTGCAGGGCGAGCGAGATGCCGTGGTGGTTCTGCAGACCCTTGTCGACGCCGCCCATGCGACTGCCGCGGCCGCCGGCCAGGACCAGACCGGTGATGTCCTTGGGGTCGATCGGCAAGGTCCTATCCCCCGATGTAGTGCATCTCGACCTTGCGCTCGCCGCTGCCGCTTTGGGCGATGCCGCGTTCGCGCAACTCGGAGTAACGGTCGGCGCGGCCGGCCCAAATGTCGGCGACCGCCCCCGTCAACTCGGCATCGTTGGCCTGGGCCTCGCGCAGCAGGTGGCGCAGGTCGTGGCCATGGTGGGCGAACAGACACAGGTACAGGCGGCCTTCGGTCGAGAGGCGAGCCCGGTTGCAGTCGCGGCAGAAGGCCTGGGTCACGCTGGAGATCACGCCGATTTCGCCGCCGCCGTCGAGGTAGCGCCAGCGCTGCGCCGTCTCGCCGGGTGCCTGCGCATCGAGCGGTTCAAGCGGGTAGATGTTGCCCAGACGCTCGATCAGTTCGGCCGACGGCAGCACATGGTCCATCCGCCAGCCATTGGTGCTGCCGACGTCCATGTACTCGATAAAGCGCAGCACGACGCGGCTGCCGTAGTGGTCGCGGAAGTGGCGCGCCATCGGCAAGATCTCGCCGTCGTTGGTGCCGCGCTTGACGACCATGTTGACTTTGAGCGGTGCCAGGCCGGCGGCCAGTGCGGCGTCGATGCCGGCCAGCACGTCGGCGACCGGGAAGTCGACGTCGTTCATGCGCCTGAAGATGTTGTCGTCGAGGGCATCGAGGCTCACAGTCACGCGGCGCAGGCCGGCGTCGTGCAGCATCTGCGCTTTGCGTGCGAGCAACGAACCGTTGGTGGTCAGTGTCAGGTCGAGCGGCCGGTCCGCCGGGGTATGCAGCCCGGCCAGCATCGCCACCAGCACTTCCAAGTGCCGCCGTAGCAGCGGCTCGCCGCCGGTGAGGCGGATCTTCTGCACGCCATGGGCGACGAAGATCCGGGCCAGGCGCGTGATCTCCTCGAAGCTCAGCAGCGAGGTCTGCGGCAGGAAGGCGTAATCGCGATCGAAGACTTCCTTGGGCATGCAATAGCCGCAGCGGAAGTTGCAGCGGTCCGTGACCGAGATGCGCAGATCGCGCAGTGGTCGGCCCAGGGCATCGGTCAACTGGCCGCTGGCCGGTCGCAGCGTCGCCGGGATGGCCGGCACCGCGGCGCGGGTGCGCAGGTCGGTAATCGGGATGACGCTGGCGGGAATCGAGGCTTCGCCCATCCAGCGATTGTGCCGCGAGGCTCAGGAGCCGGATTGCAGCAGGGTCGATTCCGCCCCGGCAGGGGCGTCGGCCAGGGCGACGCGGCGCGCGCCGGTGAAGCGCTGGGCCCAGTAGGCGTAGCGCAGGTCCTCGATACGCACCTCGCTGCCGCTGCGCGGCGCGTGGATGAAACGTCCGTCGCCGACGTAGATGCCGACATGCGAGAAGGTGCGTTTCAGGGTGTTGAAGAACACCAGGTCGCCCGGCCGCAGTTCGGCCTTGTCGACGGCGACCATGCCCTTGGCGCTGGCTTGGTCGTCGACCCGACGCGGCAGGACTCGGCCCAAGCTCAACGCGACGATGTGGCGGGTGAAGCCGCTGCAATCGAAGCCGGCAGCAAGGTCGTTGCCGCCGCGGCGGTAGGGGACGCCGACAAAGTTCATCGCGGCGACCACCATCTCCGCGGCTTGGTCGCGCAGGTTGCTGGCCAGAGGGGAGGACGGCGTGGGCACGGCACCGCGCTCGGCCAGGACGGCGTACAGGGGGTCGAATTGGGGTTCGGGCGCAGCCCAGGCCGGCGTCGACGAGAGCATGATCGGCAGCAGCCAGGCCAGGCGTTTCAGGAACTGCTCAGAGCGACATCGACGGTGGGACCGGCACATGGGGCGCAGGCTAGCATGATCCGGATCAAGATGGGAGCGCGGAAAATCGTGTAGTTTCAATAAGTTGTGTTGCTTATCGCAGGTGAGTTCTAGGCATTTGGCGTCAGCCGTCCGTTTGTCGCAACGCCGGCAATCGCCGGCATTCGAAGGAGACAGAACAGATGTTCAGGGCCCTGGTTTTGCACAAGGACGATGCCGGCTTCCGCGCCGGGCTGGAAAGCCTCGACGACGCCCGCCTGCCGCCGCTGGCCGACGGCGAGGTGCGTCTGGCGGTCGAGTACTCGACCCTGAACTACAAGGACAGTCTGGCCTTGACCAACAAGGGCCCGGTGGTGCGCAGCTGGCCGATGGTGCCGGGGATCGACGGGGCAGGCTCCGTGCTCGAGAGCCGCCATCCCCGTTGGCAGGTCGGGGATCGGGTGGTGCACAACGGCTGGGGCGTCGGCGAAACCCGCTGGGGCTGCTTGGCCGGGCGGGTCCAACTCTCGGGCGATGGCCTGGTGCGCCTGCCCGCGGCCTTCAGCGCAAAGCAGGCGATGGCGATCGGCACCGCCGGCTACACCGCCATGCTCTGCGTGCTGGCGCTGGAACGCCACGGCCTAGCGCCGGGAGAGGGCGAGGTCCTCGTCACCGGGGCCACCGGCGGCGTCGGCAGCGTGGCGATCGCCCTGCTGGCGCGTCTGGGCCATCGCGTGGTCGCGGCGACCGGCAAGGCCGCCGAGGCCGACTACCTGCGCGCCCTCGGTGCCGCCGAGGTCATCGACCGTGCGGGCCTGTCCGCTCCCGGAAAGCCACTGCAGAAGGAACGCTGGGCGGCCGTCATCGATGCCGTCGGCAGCCACACCCTGGCCAACGCATTGGCGCAAACCCGCTATGGCGGTAGCGTTGCTGCCTGCGGCCTGGCCCAGGGCATGGACCTGCCGGGCAGCGTGGCCCCGTTCATCCTGCGCGGCGTTACGCTCGTCGGCATCGACAGCGTGATGGCGCCGCTGGCCCGGCGCGAGGAGGCCTGGCAGCGGCTGGCGCGCGACCTCGATCCCGGCGCGCTCGAAAGGATGACGGAAGAGATCGGACTCGACGATGCGCTGGCTCGAGCCCATGACTTGATCGGCGGGCGCGTGCGTGGCCGGTTGGTGGTGCGCATCGACTGAAGAGAGACATTCCCCGGAGAGCAGCACTGTGACCTACACCGACTTCTACCGCCGCTCGATCGCCGACCGCGACGCCTTCTGGGCCGAGCAGGCGACCTTGATCGACTGGAAGACCCCGTTCAGCGAGGTCTGCGACTACAGCAAGCCGCCGTTCGCGCGCTGGTTCGTCGGCGGCACGACCAACCTGTGCCACAACGCGGTCGATCGCCACCTCGCCGCTCGTGCCGACCAGAACGCGCTGATATGGGTCTCGACCGAGGTCGGGCGTGAACAGGTCTACAGCTTTGGCCAGTTGCACGACGAGGTGCAGCGCATGGCGGCCATCTTGCTGTCGCTGGGCGTGCAGACCGGCGACCGGGTCCTGATCTATATGCCGATGATTCCCGAGGCGGTCTTCGCTATGCTGGCCTGCGCGCGCATCGGCGCGATCCACTCGGTGGTCTTTGGCGGCTTTGCAAGCGTCAGCCTGGCCAGCCGGATCGACGATGCCGAACCGAAGCTGATCGTCAGTGCCGACGCCGGCAGCCGCGCCGGCAAGGTCGTCCCGTACAAGGCGCTGCTCGATGAGGCGATTCATCTGGCCGCACACAAGCCAGCCAAGGTCCTGCTGGTCGATCGCGGCCTTGCGCCGATGGCGCGCGTGTCCGGGCGCGACGCCGACTACGCGCCGCTGCGCGAGCAGTTCCTCGAAGCCAACGTGCCCTGCACCTGGGTCGAGTCGAACCAGCCCAGCTACACCCTCTACACGAGCGGCACCACCGGCAAGCCCAAGGGCGTGCAGCGCGACACCGGTGGCCACGCCGTGGCGCTGGCCGCGAGCATGAAGCACATCTTCTGTGGCCAAGCCGGGGAGACCTACTTCTCGACCAGCGACATCGGCTGGGTCGTCGGTCACAGCTACATCGTCTACGGCCCCCTGATCGCCGGCATGGCGACCATCCTCTACGAAGGCCTGCCAGTCCGCCCCGACGCGGCGATCTGGTGGAGCCTGGTCGAGAAGTACAAGGTCAGTGTGATGTTCAGTGCACCGACAGCCGTTCGCGTGCTGAAGAAGCAGGATGCGGAGGCGCTGAAGCGGCACGACTTGTCATCGCTGCGCGCGCTGTTTCTGGCCGGCGAGCCCCTCGACGAAACCACAGCCAAGTGGATCGCCGAGGCCCTGGGCAAGCCGGTCGTCGACAACTATTGGCAGACCGAAACCGGCTGGCCGATCCTGACGATTGCCAACGGCGTCGAGCGTGCGCCGAGCAAATTCGGCTCGCCGGGCGTTCCGATGTACGGCTTCGACGTCAAGCTGCTGGACGAGAGCACTGGCGAGGAGTTGACGGGGGCGAACCGCAAGGGCGTCGTCGCGATCCAGGGCCCGCTGCCCCCCGGCTGCATGCAGACGGTCTGGCGCGACGATGCGCGCTTCGTCAAGACCTACTGGGACAGCATCCCGGGACGACTGGTCTATTCGACCTTCGACTGGGGCATCCGGGACGAGGATGGCTATTACTTCATCCTTGGCCGGACGGACGACGTGATCAACGTCGCCGGGCATCGTCTGGGCACGCGCGAGATCGAAGAGAGCATCTCGAGCCACCCCAACGTGGCCGAGGTTGCCGTGGTCGGCGTGGCCGACCCGCTCAAGGGCCAGGTGGCGATGGCCTTCGCGATCCTCAAGGATCCGTCGAAGGCTGCCAGCCCGGCCGATGCGCTGAAGCACGAAGGCGAAATCATGAAGCTGGTGGATGAGCA
>DATDES010000036.1:0-6245 GCA_036522975.1 Burkholderiaceae bacterium
CCGGGGGCCCGCCGCGCTGAGGCCGGAACTGCGGCTCCAGCAGGCGCGTCTGGCGCGTGACGTGTGCCGCTGCGGTCAGGTGCAGCGTGCTGCCCTTGCTGCACAGGCGGCCGAAATTGGCCGGATGATCGGGGTCACCGCGAACGCCGGTGATCTGCGCGCCGTCGCTTTCGATGATCACGCCGCAGCCGACGCCGCAGTAGCAGCAGGTGGACTTGGTCTCTTTCACACCATCGCGGGTTCAATGGCCTGGGTGCGCAGTTCCTCGGCGTCGAGGAAGACCTGGCCGCTAGCGTCGAGCTTGACGGCGAAGCGCTGGGTGCAGCCGGCATCGGGCGCCTTGGCGCAGCCATCGGCCAGGCCGATGGTCCAGTTGTGCAGCGGGCAGGCGACGCTTTCGCCGAAGACAATGCCTTGGGAAAGCGGCCCCCCCTTGTGTGGGCAACGGTCGAGCAAGGCGAAGACCTTGTCCTCGGCATTGCGAAAGATCGCGACCGGATGGCCTTCGCTGCGGCTCACCCGGCGCGCGCCCAGCACCGGGATGTCGGTGACGAGGCAGATGGGTTTCCAGTCGGCCATCAGACAGCTCCCACCGGCTCGAACTGCCGCGTATCCACCAACGCCTTGTCGAACTCGAACCAGGGATCGGGTTCGCCATCGAGGCTGAACTGCAGGCGCTCCCACAGCGCCTTGCGGCCCGCAGCGTCGTCGAGGATCCGCTTCTTGACCGTGTCCAGGCCCACCCGCGAGACGTAGTGCACCGTGCGCTCCAGGTACCAGCCTTCCTCGCGGTAGAGCTGCAGGAAGGCGCCGCTGTATTCGAGTACCTCGGCCGCGGTTTTCAGCTTGACCAGGAACTGCGCGACCTCGGTCTTGATGCCGCCGTTGCCAGCGACGTAGATCTCCCAGCCCGAGTCGACGCCGATCACGCCGACGTCCTTGATCCCGGCCTCGGCGCAATTGCGTGGGCAGCCGCTGACTGCGAGCTTGACCTTGTGCGGCGCGTACATGCGCCAGAGCGCACGCTCGAGGTCCTTGCCCATCTGGGTCGAATCCTGGGTGCCGAAACGGCACCACTCGCTGCCGACGCAGGTCTTCACGGTCCGCAAGGCCTTGGCGTAGGCATGGCCCGAGGGCATGCCGATGTCCTGCCAGACTGCGCGCAGGTCTTCCTTCTTGACGCCCAGGAGGTCGATGCGTTGGCCGCCGGTGACCTTGACGGTCGGGATCTTGTACTTGTCGACCGCGTTGGCGATGCGGCGCAATTCATCGGCCGTCGTTTCGCCGCCCCACATGCGCGGGATCACCGAGTACGTGCCGTCCTTTTGGATGTTGGCGTGGCTGCGTTCGTTGATGTAGCGGCTCTGCGGGTCGTCGACAGCCTCCTTCGGCCAGCTGCTGATCAGGTAGTAGTTGACGGCGGGCCGGCACGACGAGCAGCCGTTGGGTGTGCGCCAGCCCAGGCGCTTGTAGACGCTGTCGATCGTCAGCAGTTTGTCGGCACGGATCGCTTCGCGTGCCTCGGCGTGGCTCGCATCGGTGCAACCACACATCGCCTTCTTGGTCGGTGCCTTCGAGTAGTCGCCGCCGGCGGTGAACATCAGCAACTGCTCGACGAGGCCGGTGCAGGAGCCGCAGCCGCCGCTGGCCTTGGTGTGCTTGCGGACCTCTTCGAGCGTGAACAGGCCCTTGTCCTTGATCGCTTTGCAGATCGTGCCCTTGTTGACGCCATTGCAGCCGCAGACCTCGTCGCTGTCAGCCATCGCCGCAGCGCGGGTGTTGCCCTCGTGGCCGGTGTCGCCGATGTTCGACTCACCGAACATCAGCTTGTCGCGGATGTCGGCGATCTTGCGGCCCTCGCGCAGCAGCTTGAAGTACCAGGAGCCGTCGACGGTGTCGCCATAGAGGCAGGCGCCGATCAGCTTGTCGTCCTTGATCACGAGCTTCTTGTAGACGCCGCCGAAGGGGTCGCTCATGACGATCTCCTCGAAGCCGTCTTCCGCCGCGCCGCCGGTGAAGTTGCCGGCACTGAACAGATCGATCCCTGTGACCTTGAGCTTGGTGCTGGTCAGGCTGCCGCTGTAGCGGCCGATGCCGAACTCGGCCAGGTGCGTCGCGCAGACCTTGCCTTGTTCGAACAGCGGCGCAACGAGGCCGTAAGCGATGCCGCGGTGCGCAGCACACTCGCCGATCGCGTAGATGCGCGCGTCGGTCGTGGTCTGCATCGTGTCGTTGACGACGATGCCGCCTCTTCCGTCATTGAAACAGTGAAGGCCGATCTTCAGAGCCAGCGTGGTGTTCGGGCGGATGCCGGCCGCCATCACCACCAGGTCGGCAGGAATCTCTTTGCCGTCCTTGAATCGGACAGCCATGACGCGGCCGTCCTTGTCGCCGATAAGGGCCTCGGTCTGCGCGCCGATCAGGAACGTCAGGCCGCGGTCTTCGAGCGATTTCTGCAGCATCTTGCCGGCCGCATCGTCGAGCTGGCGCTCCATCAGCCAGGGCATGATGTGCACGACGCTGACCTGCATGCCGCGCAGCATCAGCCCGTTCGCGGCCTCGAGTCCGAGCAGGCCGCCGCCGATGACGACGGCGTGCTGGTACTTTGCGGCCGCATCGATCATCGCCTGCGTGTCGGCGATGTCGCGATAGGCGATCACGCCGTCGAGCTCCTTGCCCGGCACGGGCAGGATGAAGGGGTTGGAGCCGGTGGCGATCAGCAGGCGGTCGTATTCGGCTTCGGTGCCGTCACTGGCCTTGACGACGCGCCGACGCCGGTTCACGTCGACGACCGTCTTGCCGGTGTGCAGGGTGATGCCGTTCTCGGCGTACCAGGACAGCGGGTTGAGGATGATCTCGTCGATCGTCTGCTCACCGGCCAGCACCGGCGACAGCAGGATGCGGTTGTAGTTCGGGTGCGGTTCGGCGCCGAATACGGTGATCTCGTAGAGGTCGGGCGCGATCTTCAGCAGTTCTTCGATCGCGCGGATGCCGGCCATGCCGTTGCCGACCACTACCAGTTTCATCTTCTTCATCGCGCAGATCCTCAGGCAGCGGCCAGCTCGTTGTGGGCCTGGCGGGTGTAGAGGAAGTCGAGCACCGCCTTGCGGCAGTGCACATAGTCATGGTCCTCGGCAAGCGCGACGCGGTCGCGCGGACGTGGCAAGGTGACCGGCAGGATCTCGCCGATCGTCGCGGCGGGCCCGTTGGTCATCATCACGATGCGGTCGGACAGCAGCACCGCCTCGTCGACGTCGTGCGTGACCATCACGACCGTGCTCTTGGTGCGGGCAACGATCTTCAGCAGCTCGTCCTGCAGCTTGGCGCGAGTCAAGGCGTCGAGCGCACCGAAAGGTTCGTCGAGCAGCAGGACTTTGGGCTCCATTGCCAGCGCCCTGGCGATGCCCACACGCTGCTTCATGCCGCCGGAGATCTCATGCGGACGCTTGGCCTGTGCGTGGCCCATGCCGACCAGTTCGAGTGCAGCGGTGGTGCGTTCGCGCAGCTTGGGTTTGCCTTCCGTGGCGCCGTAGACACGTTCGACCGCGAGCAGCACGTTGTCAAAGCAGGTCAGCCAGGGCAGCAGCGAGTGGTTCTGGAACACCACGCCGCGCTCGGGCCCCGGGGCCGCGATCTCACGTCGGTCGCACAGCAGCACACCGCTGGTGGGCATCAACAGCCCGGCGATGAGGTTCAGCAGGGTGCTCTTGCCACAGCCCGAGTGGCCGATCAAGGTCACGAACTCGCCCTTGGCGACGCTGAGCTGAATGTCGCGCAGCGCATGAAAGCTGCCCTTCTTGGTCGAGAACGTCATTTCGACGTTCTCGACCTTGATGAAGTCGAGCGGAGATTTTTCAGTCGTCATAGCTGAACCTCTTGGCGATGCCGACGAGCAGCTGCTCGAGCAGCAGGCCGACGATGCCGATGACAAAGATCGCGATCAGGATGTGCTGGACGTTCAAGTTGTTCCATTCGTCCCAGACCCAGAAGCCGATGCCGACGCCGCCGGTCAGCATCTCCGCCGCAACGATGACCAACCAGGCGGTGCCGACCGACAGCCGCACGCCGGTCAGCATGTAGGGCAGCACGGCGGGCAACAGGATCTTGGTGATGACCTTCCACTCGGACAGGTTCAGCACGCGGGCGACGTTCAGGTAGTCCTGCGGGACCCGTTGCACGCCGACCGCGGTGTTGATGACCATCGGCCAGATCGAGCAGATGAAGATGGTCCAGATCGCCGCCGGGTTGGCGGCCTTGAACACCAGGAGGCCGATCGGCAGCCAGGCCAGCGGCGACACCGGGCGCAGCAGGCTGATCAGCGGATTGACCATGCGGTTCAGGAACGCGAAACGGCCGATCAGGAAGCCGAGAGGGATCCCGACGACGGCCGCCATGCCGAAGCCGATGGCCACGCGTTCGAGCGAGAACAGGATGTTCCAGCCGATGCCCTGGTCGTTCGGCCCGTTGCTGTAGAACGGGTGCGCGAACAGCTTGACGGCGGCTTCAAAGGTGGCCTTGGGTGTCGGAAAGGCGCCGCCATTGGCGGTCAGCAAGGCCCAGATCCCGACCAACAGGGCGAAGCCGATGACCGGTGGCAGCACGATCAACCAAATCGCCCGGGTGTCGATCGGCTGCCGCGGCGCCTTGGGGGCCTTGGGCAGCTTCGCCTGGGCCGGAAGGCTTGTCGCAGCCGGCGGCGCGACCGCAGCGTCGGGCGCGCTGCGGCCTTCGAGCGGAGAGTGAAAGACGGCGGAGACCATGACCGCGCCTCCTTCAGGCCGCGCTCGCGCGCACCTTGAAGCTGTCGGCGTACTTGGCTGGGTCCTTGCCGTCCCAGGTCACGCCGTCGACCATCTTGCTGCTGCGCATCAAGTCCTTGGGCACGCTGGCCTTGGCCAACGTGGCGGCCTGCTTGTACAGATCGATCTGGTTAACCTGCTTGGCCACACCGAGGTAGTCCGGGTGGTCCTTCAGGAGGCCCCAGCGCTTGTGCTGGGTCAGGAACCACATGCCATCGCTCAAGTACGGGAAGGTCACCAGCCCGTCGTTGTAGAACTTCATGTGGTTCGGGTCGTCCCAGGTCTTGCCCAGGCCGTTCTGATAGCGGCCGAGGATGCGTTGGTTGATCACGTCGACGCTGGTGTTGACGTAGGCCTTGTCGGCTACCGTCTCGGCCATCTTGTTCTTGTTGCTCAGGCTGGCGTCGATCCAGCGCCCGGCGTCGATGATCGCCGCGATCACCGCACGGCACGTGTTCGGATACTTCTTCGCGAACTCGCCGGTCGTGCCCAAGGCCTTTTCCGGGTGATCCTTCCAGATGTCCTGCGTCGTCACCCCGGTAATGCCGATCCCGTCCGCGATGGCGCGGTGACCCCAGGGCTCGCCGACGCAGTAGCCGTCCATGTTGCCCACGCGCATGTTGGCCACCATCTGCGGCGGCGGCACGGTGATGATCTTGGCGTCCTTCATCGGGTTGATGCCGTAGGTCGCCAACCAGTAGTACAGCCACATCGCGTGGGTGCCGGTCGGGAAGGTCTGGGCGAAGGTGTATTCGCGCTTGTCACTGGCCATCAGCTTGGCCAGGCTCGGGCCGTCGACGGCGCCCTTGTCGGCCAGCTTCTTCGACAGCGTGATCGCCTGGCCGTTGTGGTTCAGGTTCATCAGGACGGCCATGTCCTTCTTCGGTCCGCTGATGCCCAGGTGCACGCCGTAGACCAGCCCCCACAGCACGTGCGCCATGTCGAGTTCGCCATTGACCAGTTTGTCGCGCACGCCGGCCCACGAGGCTTCCTTGGTCGGGATGATCTTGATTCCATACTTCTCGTCGAGCTTCAGCACCGAGGCCATCACCACCGAGGCGCAGTCCGTCAAGGGGATGAAGCCGATGCGAACCTCCTTCTTCTCCGGCGCATCCGAGCCCTGGGCCCATGCCCCGGGACTGACCGCCGCGCCGGCGGCCAGCGCCGCCGACCCCTTGATGAACTGCCTGCGTTCGTCGCTCATCAGACCCTCGCGTGTGAACATGACCTGCTCCTCGAAAAACCATGAAAAAGGCGCCACGACTGCAGCCGCGGAGGTTTCCCCCCCGCTGCAAATCGGACGCCTTTGCCCGTTAGCCTTTGCACCAATCACGCCGTTGTGATCGGTGCCTCGGATACCCTCATGCACGAGCCGTGCCAGCGGATATCAAGGGTTGATGCGGCAAAACGCACCATGCGCGCACGCGGCGCGCATCGGATTGGTGC
>DATDES010000037.1:0-4838 GCA_036522975.1 Burkholderiaceae bacterium
CTGCGATCGCGGCGCCGAGCATGTCGATACGCTGGCCGGGGCTCGGTAGCTGGGCGGTGTCGATGCGGCGCTGCGACTTGAAACGCTGCGGCAGGTGGGTGTAGGCGTACAGCGCAACCCGGTCGGGGCGCAATGCCACGACCTTCTGGACCGTGCTTGCGATCGAGGCCGGCGTCTGCAACGGCAGGCCGTGGATCAGGTCGACGTTGATCGAGCCGAAGCCCAGGCGCCGCGCACTTGCCATCAGCGCCCGCACCTGCGCCTCGGGCTGGATCCGGTGCACCGCCTGCTGCACGGCGGGCTCGAAATCCTGAACGCCGATGCTCAGGCGGTTGAAGCCTAGCGACGCGAGGTGTGCCAGCCGCCCTTCGTCGACCGTACGTGGATCGACCTCGATTGAAATCTCGGCATCGTCGACGAGCCGGAAGTCTTGCCGCAGTGCGGCGATCAGGCGCGCCAGTTCGGTGTCGGTCAGAAAGGTCGGCGTGCCGCCGCCCAGGTGCAGTTGGGCCACCCTCTGCGTGCTACCGAGCGCATGCGCAACGAGCCCGATCTCCGTCTCCAGCGCGCCCAGGTACTCGGCCGCGCGTTCGTGGTGGCGCGTGATCAACTTGTTGCAGGCGCAGTAGTAGCAGAGGGACTCGCAGAACGGAAGATGCACGTACAGAGACAGCGACCGGCCGCCCCCGCAGGTGGCCGCGTGGCTGCGCAGTCGAAGGGCCGCGAACGCCTGCTCATGGCCGAAGGCCTCAACGAAGCGGTCGGCCGTCGGGTAGGAGGTGTAGCGCGGGCCTGGTGTGTCCATCCGGGCCAACAATTCGGGCGTCAGCAGCGGTGTTTCGGTGGCGCGCAACACGGTCATGTCGGGCACTGTGCCGCAGCGCCCGCGGCGCCCCTTGACCTGCATCAACCGCGCGCCGTCCGGGGCGCACCAGAATCGAGTGCGCTTTGGGGAAGACCATGTCCGCCGTTGCCAGCAATGCCATGTCACCATCGCGTCCCATGACGCAAGCTCCGGTTCCCCTGCGCATCACCGAGCCGCTGAGAGTCGCCTGCTCGAGCTGCAACCTGCGCGAGCTGTGCCTGCCGGTCGGCCTGCCGCCGCCCGAACTCGAGCGCCTGGACCAGGTGGTGTCGGTACGCAAGGCGGTGCCGCGCGGTGAAGCCCTGTTCCGCGCCAGTGACCCCTTCCGCTCGCTCTATGCCGTGCGCACGGGCTTCTTCAAGACCTGCGTCGCGTCGGACGACGGCCGCGAGCAAGTCACCGGCTTCCAGATGGCCGGCGAGTTGCTCGGGCTGGACGGCATCGGCACCGAGCAGCACACGTGCGATGCGATCGCGCTCGAGGACGCCTCGGTGTGCGTGATCGCCTACGACCGCCTGGAAGAGCTGTCGCGCGAGTTTTCCGAACTGCAGCGCCAGTTCCACAAGATCATGAGCCGCGAGATCGTGCGCGACCACGGCGTGATGCTGCTTCTGGGCAGCATGCGCGCCGAGGAGCGCCTGGCGACTTTCCTGCTCAACCTGACGCAGCGCCTGCGCGCCCGCGGCTTCTCCAGCTCGTCCTTGATCCTGCGGATGACCCGCGAGGAGATCGGCAGCTACCTCGGGCTGAAGCTCGAAACCGTGAGCCGCGCTTTCTCCAAGTTCCAGGAAGACGGGATCCTCGAGGTCCGCCAGCGCCACATCGCGGTCCTCAACCCGCAGCGTCTGCAGGCCCTGGTCAACGGCAGCCCCTGCTGAGTCAGCGTGCCGGTTCGCGCAGCAGCCACTGGCTGATGGCGCAGGCGGCGGCCGTTGCGGCCCAGAAGACGAAGAAGCCGACGGTGTAGACGCTTCGGTCCGACCAGTCGAGCGGCCGCTGCGCAAAGCCGTGCAGCGCCGAGGGGTCGACCACCGAGAAGACCAGCCCGTCGAGCACGGCGGCCACCAGGAAGGACGGCCAGAGCACGGCCCCGACGCGCGCGATGCGGCGTTCGCGCGCGACCACGCGTTCGGCCGAGGGCACGGGCGTGCGGGCGTTCACCGCGACCCCTGCGTGGCCGCGTGGTTGCGTGCTTGGACCGCGGGCTGCTGCGCGGGGCTCGCGTCGACGCGTGGGCGCAGGACCGGATCCGGATAGGCGATCGCGATCGCCAGGGTGGCCACGCTCGCCACAACGACGACCAGCGGACCGCCGATCACCAGCCAGACCATGCCGTGGCGCCACCACGGCGAGACCGGACCGACCGCCGACGAAGGACTGTGATTCATCTTCGATTCGCTCCTGTCAGGTCAGCGCGGGACGACGAAGGTCGAGCGTTCGTCGCGCCGCCATGCCCTGCCTTGACCTGCTTCGGCCACGGGCTCGATGTGGAACTCGATTGGATGCGCGCCACCACCGGCGCGTGCCGCGGCCTCCGGCGCGACCTGCACCGCCACTGGCATCCAGCGCGATGCCGCAGCGCCGACCTCGACCTCGCGCGGGCCGACCACGGTAACTTCACCGGCTAGCGCGCCCTGGGCGGTCACGTCGATGCGCACCCGTTGCAGCGATTCGCTGGCGTTCATCAACTGCAGGCGATAGACGTTCTCGATCCGGCCGTCCTGAACCAGGCGCGCCAGCGAGGCCCGGTCGCGCACGACGTCGACCTTGAACGGCGTGCGCAGCAGCAGGCTCGTCAGCAGTCCGGCGCAGATGAGCGCAAGGATCGCGCCGTAGACCAGCACGCGCGGGCGCAGCACGCGGGCCCAGCGCTGCCGCGCCGTCAGGTGCTCGGCCAGGCCGTTCTCGGTGTCGTAGCGGATCAGGCCGCGCGGGTACTGCATTTTGTCCATCACGCCGTCGCAGACGTCGATGCAGGCGGCGCAGCCGATGCACTCGTACTGCAGGCCCTGGCGGATGTCGATGCCGGTCGGGCAGACCTGCACGCACAGCTTGCAGTCGATGCAGTCGCCCAGGCCGGCGGGTTTCGGCTCGGTGCTGCGGCCGCGCAGCGCGTTCTGCCCGCGCGGCTCGCCGCGTTCGGCGTCGTAGCTGATGGTCAGCGTGTCGCGGTCGAACATGGCGCTCTGGAAGCGGGCATAGGGACACATGTACTTGCACACCTGCTCGCGCAGGAACCCGGCATTGCCGTACGTGGCCAGTGCATAGAACAAGACCCAGAACCATTCCCAGGGCCCGAAGTCGAGCGTGAAGGCCTCGGCCCAGAGCGAGCGGATCGGCGTGAAGTAGCCGACGAAGGTGAAGCCGGTCCACAGCGACAGCGTGATCCACGCGGCATGCTTGGCCGCCTTGCGCGCCAGGTTGGGCAGCTGCCACGGTGACGCATCGAGCCTGATGCGGGCCATGCGGTCGCCCTCGAACAGGCGCTCGAGCCACATGAAGATCTCGGTGTAGACCGTCTGCGGACAGGCGTAGCCGCACCACAGGCGCCCGGCCACGGCAGTGAACAGGAACAAGCCGTAGGCGCTGATGATCAGCAGGCCGGTCAGGTAGATGAAGTCCTGCGGGTACAGGACCACGTCGAACAGATAGAAGCGCCGTGCCGCGAGGTCGAACAGCACCGCCTGGCGCCCGTTCCAGGGCAGCCAGGCCAGGCCGTAGAAGATCAACTGGGTGGCCCAGACCAGGGCCCAGCGCCAGCCCGCGTACCAGCCGCTGACGGCCCGCGCGTAGATCTTCTGCTGCTTCTCGTAAAGCCAGATGACCCGGGTGTCGCCGTCGGCGGGCGCGTCGTTCATGGGGTGGTCGTGTTCGACAGGCTCCAGACGTAGGCCGCGAGCACGCGGATCTGCTCGGCCGACAAGCGCTGTGCATGCGCCGGCATCACATTGTTCTTGCCGCCGTTGACCATCGCGACGATGGCCGACTCGCCCCAACCGTGGAGCCAGACTTTGTCGCTGAGGTTCGGCGCGCCGAGGGCCGGGTTGCCCTTGCCGTCGACGCCGTGGCAGGCGGCGCAGGCGCTGAACTTGGAGCGCCCCAGCTGAGCCGCGACGCTGTCGTGCGGGCTGCCCGACAGGCTGAGCACGTAGTGCGCCACGTTGCGCACGTCGTCGCTGCTGCCGACCGCTGCCGCCATCGGTGGCATCGCACCGCTGCGACCCTTGCCGATCGTCTGCTGGATCGTGTCGAAGCCACCGCCCCACAACCAGTCGCCGTCGGTGAGGTTCGGGAAGCCCTTGCTGCCGCGGGCGTCGGAGCCATGACAGGTCGCGCAGTTGTTGATGAACAGGCGCTCGCCGATGCCCATGGCCTGGCTGTCCCGCGCCAGCGCGGTCTCGTTCATGCCGGCAAAGCGGGCGTACAGCGGAGCCATCGCGGCCGCGGCCTCTGCCTTCTCAGCCTCGTATTGGCCGCGACTGCTCCACTGCAAGGTCCCGGCAAAGTTGCCCAGGCCAGGATAGAGCGCCAGGTAGGCGGCCGAGAACAGCACGGTGATCACGAACAGGTACATCCACCAGCGCGGCAGCGGGTTGTTCAGTTCGCGCAGGTCTTCGTCCCACACATGGCCGGTAGTGTTGTCGTCGACCGCGCCGCTCGCAACCTTGCGGCGCGCGGCAATGAACAGCAGCACCAGGCAGGCCAGCAGGCTCAGGACGGTGGCCACGGCAATGTAGACCGACCACCCGGAAGCGACGAAATCAGCCATGGTCACGGCCCTCGTCGCCCTCGAACGGCAGCCGCGCCGCATCATCGAACGCTCTCTGGCGGCGCCCGGAGAAGACCCAGACCACCAGGCCCAGGAAAAGCAGCAGGCCGATCACGGTGACGGCGCTGCGCAGGTCGTTGATGTCCATCGTCAGCCTCCGTGTCTCACTTGACCGCGGTGCCCAGCACCTGCAGGTAGGCGATC
>DATDES010000038.1:0-3098 GCA_036522975.1 Burkholderiaceae bacterium
GATCTGCTCCCCGCTCATCTCGGTCACGGTCGCGTAGGAGTAGGTGGTTGCGGTCTGGTCCATCAGCCACTCGCGCGTAAGGGCCTGGCCCGGCAGCAGGGTCGTGCCCCAGCGAAAGCCCGGGCTGAAGGCGATCGGTGCATCCTGGACCTGCATCAGCGCGTCGAGAAGCAACTGGTCGCCGCTGCCGTTGAAGTTGCCGCGGCGATAGAGCAGGCCGTCGTTGCGTGCGAGTACTTCACCGAGTTTGGCTTCGTATGGCGCGCGAACACGCGCGATCAGGGCGGCCATTTCGCGGTCGACCGGCAGCAGGTTCGCAAACACCGGCAGGAGGGTGTATCGGAAGTCGGCTACCCGGCCGGCCTTGACCTCGAGATCGAGCACGCCGAGGAACTTGCCGTTGCAACCGGCGTTGGTCACGACGGTCTGCCCGCTTCTGTTCTTCACGATCACCGGCTCCGGTACCGCGTCGTGCGTATGGCCACCGAGAATGGCGTCGAGGCCGGTCACGCGTGAGGCCAGTTTCAGATCGACGTCCATGCCGTTGTGACTGAGCAGCACGACCGCCGCCGCCCCGGCTGCACGTGCCGCATCGACCGCCTTCTGCATCTCTTCCTCGCGGATGCCGAAGGCCCAGTCAGGCACGAAGTAGCGCGGGTTGGCGATCGGCGTGTAGGGGAAGGCCTGGCCGATGATCGCCACCGGCACGCCATTGATCTCGCGCATCACCCAGGGCTTGAACACCTCGTCGCCGAAGTCGGTGGTGCGGATGTTCTGAGCCAGGAACTCGATCCCGGCGGACTTGAAGTCGCCGTCGACGATCTGCTTGACGCGCTCGGCACCGAGCGTGAACTCCCAGTGCGCGGTCATCAGGTTCACGCCGAGGAGCTTGGCTGCGTCGACCATGTCCTGGCCCTGGGTCCACAGCGCGGTGGCCGAACCCTGCCAGGTGTCGCCACCGTCGAGCAACAGCGCGCCGGGGCGGCTGGCCTTCAGGCGCTTGACCAGGGTCGCGAGGTGCGCGAAACCGCCGACCTTGCCGTAGCGCTGCGCCGCGCGCTCGAAGTCGAGGTAGGTGAAGGCATGCGCCTCCCGCGTGCCGGGCTTGATGCCGGCATTGCGCAGCAGGTGCGGGCCGACACGGTGCGGCGGCTTGCCGAACTGATCGCCGAAGCCGAGGTTGACGCTCGGCTCGCGAAAGTGACTCGGCAGCAACTGCGCGTGGCAGTCGGTCAGGTGCAGCAACGAGACGCTGCCCGTGCCCTTCAGGTGCAGCGGCAGGTCGTACGCCGACGCCGCCTGAGCCACGCTGCTGCCGCCCAGGCCGAACCCTGCCACCGATGCGGCGCCAAGCACCCGAAGGAACTCGCGCCGTTCCAGCGTGCTCACCGGCTCGCCTATTGGTTGACCGGGCTCTGCGGATCGAGCAAGAGGGCCATCACATCGCGCATCTGGGCTTCGGTCAGCACGCCGGCATGGCCGAAGCGCGGCATGCCGGAGCACGCGTTGGTGGCCTTGCTGTTGTAGATCTTGGCCCACGTGTACTGCACGATTGCCGCCGACTCGGGTGCGGCAACGCTCTTCACGCCGCGCAGCTTGCCGTAGTTGTACAGGCTCGGGCCGATCGTGCCGTAGGAGATTTCGGCTTTGCTGATCTGGTGGCAGTTGTAGCAATTACCGCCGCTGGGCGCGCCGGCCACATCGGTCCAGGTCATGCCGCGACCGTTCTGAGCCAGGGTCTCACCGACGCGCCAGTCACCGATGTAGCGCCCGCCCTCGGGCCACTTCACGCCGGCCATGGCGGCGGCTTCGATCTGCTTGGCCACCGCCTCGGGGGGCGCGCTGTCGCTCGAGCAGGCCGCCTGACCCTGGTCCTGCTGGATGCGGTCAAGCTTGGCGATGCCTTGCTCGCGGAACGAGGCCTTCATCACTTGCTGTGTGATGCGGTCGAGATCGCCCGCAGAGGGTGCGGGCGGCGCAGCGGCACAGCCGGCAACGATCAAGGCGGCGATGGCGAGGGCAGTACGCGTATGGGTCATGTTGATCAGCCTCTTTCAACGCTTGATCGACGGTGCGATCGACTCGGCACCCTGGGCGTTCACGCCCATGTAGACCCCGAGCGCGATGGTCGCGTCCGACGCGAAGCCGGGTGCCGGAAAGCGCTGCTGGCGGTAGCAGTCGTAGAGCCGCCGCTGCATGCTCCACAACTCGCCGCTGGACACGCGGTAGGCCGGCCAGGCCGCAAAGCCGACGCCGTCGCCGGGGTTCTTGGTCAGATCGGGCAGATCCTGCAGGCGGATACGCTTGCCAGCCTCGCCATGGCAGGAGGCGCAGGAGAAGTCATAGGGGCCACCGCGGAAAAAGAAAACCCGCTTGCCGACCTCGAACATCTCGCGTTCCTTCGCGTGGGCCTGCGGCAGGTTCATCTTCATGCCGCGCGACGCCGCCGACACATAGGCCGCCAGCGCTTCCATGTTGGCCTGCTCGCCGCGCCCGAAAGGCGTCTCGGCAATCGCCTTGGCGTCCAGGCCTTGCAGGGTTTCCATGCAAGTCAGCAGCCGCGATTCGAGGTCCTGTACACGCTGGGTGTCGGCGAACCAGCGCGGCAGTTCGACGAAGGCGCCCTTGACGATGCCCGGGCCCTTGCCCAGGTCGCACTGTTCGAGCGTCGCGCCCTTTGGCCCGCGCTTCTGCTTCCACAGGGCCTCCCCCTTGGCCTCGAACAGGTCGGCCGGATTGCCGTCGGCGAGCATCTCGCGGTAGCGCGCGATGCCGTCTGCTGTGCTCGGCTGGGCCTGCGCTGCGAACGCCACGCCACACATCAGCAGGGCGGCGGCGAGGCGACGCGCCGTCATGCCACGACCGCCTCGTCGGTGCGGGACTCGCCCCGGTTGTCCTTCCAGGTCACGACGACCTTGTCGCCGGCCTTGGCGCCCTTGACCGCGAACTGCAGGAAGGGGTTCTTGGATACTGCCGGTCCCCAATGGGCGGTCAACACCGTCTTGCCGTTGTGCTGCGCCGTGACGTCACTGATGTGCCAGGCCGGGATGATCTTCCCAGCGGCATCTCGGCGCTGGCCGGTCTCCATCTCGTGCATC
>DATDES010000039.1:0-14590 GCA_036522975.1 Burkholderiaceae bacterium
ATCACCGGCACGGTCGGCTTGAAGGTCGGGTCACGCAGCGAGATCTGCCCCTGGCGCGCGAAGTCCATCGACTCGCCCAGGATGCGCGCCGCCTCCTGCGGCGCGTGGAACCCGGTGGAGTTCTCCGCCTCGACGAAGTCCAGGTAGAACTGCGAGCGTCGCTGCATATAGCGAGCAGTGGCCAGTTCCGCATCGTTGCGTCCCGCGGCCTTCGCCGCCTTGAGGTCGTCGATCAATCCGACCACCGCCGTCATCGCCTTCTCGCGAAGCGCCCAGTGCCGGTCCTGGATCTCGAAGACGCGCGCCTGGAGGTCTTCCGCGCTGGCCTTCGCGTCATGCTTCTTGTGGCAGGCGACGCAGGCCGCCTGCATGTTCAGGATGGGGCTGCGCACCCAGTGGTCGGTGAACGTCTTGGAGATCGCCGGCATGTGGCAATCGACGCAGGTGACCCCGGCGCGCGCATGCGTACCCTGGCTCCATGTCTCGAACTCAGGATGCTGTGCCTTGAGCGCGGGAGCGCCGGTGTCCTTGTGGGTCCAGTCCCGAAAGCCGATCTCGTCGTAGTAGGCGGCGATCTGCTCGACCTTGAGGCCCTTGGCCCAGGGATAGACGAGACTCTTCCCGGGTCCCTTGAAGTAGTACTCGACGTGGCACTGACCGCAAACGTAGGCGCGCATCTCCGCGGTCGAGGCCTGCTTGTTCACGTCGTAGTCCTTGACGCCGAGCGAAGCCTTGTAGACGCGCATGCCTTCGATGAACGCAGGGCGGGTGACTCGCAGTGCGAGCGTCTTGCCGTCGTGGCAGTCGATGCAGGCGACGGGATGGCTCACGAGCTTTGACACCTCCTGGTAAGGCATCGCGTTGATCTTGTCGAAGCCCTTGACGATGTCGCCGTCGCCCGCCTTCTTGTACGGGAGATACATCGACGCATGGCAGTTCACGCACGCGCCGGGCTGCTTGACGACCACCTGGCGCTTCGTGAGCCTCTGGTCCTCGAGCATGTAGTAGTGGCCGCGCTCCTCGCGGAAATCCTCGGAGAAGGCATAGCCCTGCCACATCGCCTTGAGGCCCTTGTCCTCTTCGACCTTCGAGCGCGCCACGACCGGGCGCGGGTCGGCCTTGGTCGGTGTCTGCGGCACGGCCTCGCTGCCACCGTGCCTGGTGCGCTGCATGTCGACCGACTTCCTGTAAAGCTCGTAGTGCTTCGGGAACGCCTTGCCCCATTCGGCCGGATCGTCGACGTTGTCGTTGAAGGTCGGGCCGCCCAGTTGTCTCTCGCCGGCGGGGGGCGGCTTTTCGGATTGCGATGTGCCGACGGCCGGAACGAGCAGGAGGACCGCCGCGAACGCAGCCAAGCTTGCGCCAGTGAGAACTCGCCACGGGTACTTCAGCTTGCTCAACATGGGGTCGCTCCTGAGAGTCGTCGATGCCCGGCGAAGTATTGCATGGCGTGCGGCGAAGGTTCAATGCGCGGTCAGGCCTCGGGGGCGTGGCAAACCACTTCAATATTGTGCCCGTCCGGACCAATGACGAAGGCGGCATAGTAGTTCGCGTGGTAGTGCGGACGCAGACCCGGCGCACCGTTGTCTTTGCCACCCGCCTCCAGCGCCGCGCGATGGAACCCTTCGACTTGCTGGCGACTCTCGGCCATGAACGCCAGGTGAAGATGCGCCGGCTTCTCCTCGGTTTGATACAGGCACAGCGAGGCCTTGCCATCTGCGCTGAGTTCGACACCGTAGGCCGGTGGCCCCTCCGAGACAACGGCTAGACCGAGTGGTTCGAGTGCCTTGAGGAAGAACGCTTTGCTCGCTGCAAAGTCGCTGACTCCGAACTTGACGTGGTCAAACATCAGTTCTCCTGAAGTGTGTGTGCCTCGCGTTCACGGCAGTAGACGTGCCAAGTGCCGAGGGCTGGCCTTTCATACGCTTTGACGAAGGCCATCCCGAGCTTGCGCAGTGCGTTGACCGACCCGGCGTTGCCCGGCTTGACCTGTGCAAGCAGTCGGGATCGATTGGTGGTCCTGAAACCGTATTCCAATTGAGCACGGCCGATCTCCGAAGCGAAGCCTCGGCCCCAGAGGGCTCGCTGAAGGACGAAGCCGAGTTCGAGGTCATCGTCACCGAGCGCATCACAGGGCTTGAGTCCAGCATAGCCAACGACTGCATCGGTGCTTCGCTCCACGAGCACTCCGATCCTTTGTCCCGTACCCTCGAAGTCAAAGTTCTCGGCAAACGCTTCACTGGCCTGCTCTCGATTCATGGCCCTCCAACTGAGATGCTGCATCACTTCGGCATCGCTGAAGACGGTCAAGAACAGGGGTTCGAAGTCCCGCGGCAGCGCGCCGCGCAGAATCAAGCGCTCCGTGGCGAGGACAGTTCTGGGCATCTGGTAAGCCTAAGGTTCGAACTCAGCGGACGACGTCGGTGGGACGCCAGGGCGGGCTGCAGAAAATATACAGCGTACCTGTGGAGCCCTAGCGCCGCTGCAGCCGCTGTACCGTCGCAGTTTCAGGATGCCGTAGACAGGAGTCACCCGCACCATGTCCGAGCTTTCACCGCTGCCCGATACGCCCCTCGGCCTGTACCGCCACTACAAGGGCGGCGAATACGAAGTGCTTGGCGTAGCCCGCCACAGCGAAACGCACGTGCCGCTGGTGGTGTATCAGCCGCTCTACAACGCCACGGGCTGGTGGGTGCGGCCGCACGCGATGTTCTTCGGTACGGTAGACGTGGATGGCGTTCGGCGGGCGCGGTTTGAGAGGCTTCCGCTGACCCCGGGGTCGCCGGTAACCTAGAGGACAACGCACCCTGAACGGCTGCGCGGTGCGCGAGTGGGCAAAGAGAGATCGCCCGCAAGCCCGCCCATCGATCCACAACTGCGCGTGGGCGATGTAGGCGGTCAGGACGCGGATCTTGCGCGCCGCATCCTGCGCCGCCTGCCGTTAAGGCCGATGCAGGTCGCTCAATGCGCGCGCGGCGCCAAGTCGCGCTGCTCCAGCGCCGTTTGCACTTGGTTGAAGACCTCCGCAACCTCCGCTAACGGTGCTGCGGCGCCCTCGAAAGCCACCACAATCAGGCGCACGCTACCGCCACCGCTCAGGCGCTGCCAGCCCTGGATCAGGCGCGACGCTAGCCGCGAATCGGTGGTCCGCGCGCCACTGGCGTAAAGGTAGAACAACTCACGCCGGTCCTTGCTTCTGGCGCGCTGCCAACCGGTGTGCAGCAGCGCGACACACTGGGTGCCGGCGCAAGCCGCTTGTTTACCGATGCGGCCTACACGCCACATGTCGCGGTCACGCGGAACGAGCACGGTTTCTGGCAACTTGACTGCCGGCGAAAGGGCTTCGACGACCGTCACCTGCATGTCACGGCCCGCGTCGGCATCGCCCTCACGGTGATACGTGAGTGCCAGCGAGTGGCTGCGCGTGCTGGAGTCGACCACCCAGGTCGGCACTTCGCTGGCAAGCTGCCAGCCGGCGATCGAAGTTGGCAGCCCCCCCGGCGTAAGGAACCGCGACGCCACATGCGTCGACTCTGGCAGGGCCGCCATGCCGCCCGTCGTGGCGAGCAGCATCGCGCCGGCCATGAGCGGCGCCAGCCAGGCCGCGCGCCGCACGGCCGTCGGGGCGACAGGCAGCGCAACGGCGGGCTCGCCTAGCGTATCGCCCTGCAGGCGATGGAGCACGATGAACAGGATGCCCAGCGTGATCAGCAGCGCCATCCATTGCAGACTGCCATGTGCACTCAGATCCATCTGCGAGCCGCGCAGCGCGTCGATCAGCACGATCGCATTCACCCGCAAGCCGTTGCAAACGATGCCGAGCAACGCGCCGAACAATCCCAGGGCCGCGACCTTGAAGAACGAGCGATACAACAGCAATCCCAGGCTGTAAGCGAGGAAGGACGACAGCAATACATAAGTCAGCCCGGCGCACTCATCGATGACGATGTAGCGCTTGTCGGCGATGAAGACCATGAAGCCGTCGGTGCGGTGCGTCAACCCCGCGACCGCGGCGAAGACTTCCATCATCCGCACCGTCAACAGACGCAACGAAGGCTGCAAGAAGTCACCGGCCGGCACCAGGAAGAACAGCAACGCGAACACGGCAAACAGGCGCCGGTAGGCGCGCCAGCCGAGCATCGACATTGCAATGCCTTGCAGCGCCAGCACCAGCGCGATTTGGCGCGCGACGTCGATGTTGACCAGTGCCGCGATAGCCCACAGCACGGCGGCCAGCGCGGCCAGCACAACCCCGATGTAGCTTGGCTGTGGCTTGAGCGCCAGCAACTCCTCCCGATAGTGCCAACCGAGCAGATAGGCCAGCATGGGAATCACGAGCCAGGTGTACTGGTAGCTCTCGCTGGTCGCTGTCATGCGCATCAGTTGCGCAAAGGTCGGCCACAGCGCCGACAGCGCCAGTAAAAAGCCAGGCAGCCCCCAGCGCAGCGCGCTGCGCCAGTCGGCGGACAGCGTCACCCTTGGTCGCGCCGGTTCTTTCGTCTGGGCTTGTCCAGCGACCGCTTCGCGAGCCTGCACCAGGCCGCGCCGGTACAGCAACGGCTGGCAAAGTGCCTGCCACAGCCCGGCATCGCGCGCACGGTGAAAGTACTCGAGTCCGAACTGCGCGATGTCGGTACGCGATGGATCTGACCAGGTGCCGAAGCAGCGGTCCCAAAGGGTCAGCACGGCTCCGAAATTGCTGTTCGTCTCGGACTTCAGCGCCGAGTGATGGACCCGATGCACCGCTGGTGTGACCACGACCAGGTACAGCACGCGGTCGAGGGCGGGCGGCAGGCGCAAGTTCGCGTGCGTGATGAAGGAGATGACACTCGCGACCAGCACATAGATGGCGATCCCTGCCGCCGGCAAACCGAGCGCAACCACCAGCGCCAGCATGATCGCGGTACTCGCCAGCGATTCGAGCGGATGGTGGCGTTCCGCAGTGGTGACATCGACTGCCGCGTCGCTGTGGTGCACCAGGTGCAGCCGCCACAAGACCGTGAAGCGGTGGTACAGGCGGTGTTCCCAGTAGCGCCACAGGTCGATCAGCAGGAAGGTGAGGACGATCAGCGCACCCGGCGGCCAATCGAGCCTTCCCAGCAAGCGCGGTTCCTGGCCCTGTGCAAGGGCGACCGCGCTGATCGGCAGCAACAGCGACACCAGCACGTTGCCGGTCACGAGCAAACCGAGATTGGCAGTCCACCGTCCGGCCCATGGAACCGGTACGTGTTGGAGGGATCCGACCCGCTCGAGCAGCAGCAACGAAACCGCTGTGACGAGAAAGACTGTCAGGTACAGGTGATCGAACTGTTCGATCATGGAACCGTCTCAGCCGCGTACCGCTTGCGGCCGCGGGCGGCACTCACTCGGCACCGGCGCGCAACGCTCGAGCGCTGCCCCCCGGGGGCAATCAACGGCCTTGTTTGCGGCCGACGATGCGGATGCCGACAACCAGAGCGATGGCCGCAATCGCAAACACTGCGCCGCCACCAATGGCTTCAATCGGCAGCCCTGTGGCCTGGGCGATGGCAGTGCCGACCGTCGTGCCGACGGCTGCACCAACACTGATGCCGACGGCTACTGGCGGCGTGACGATGCCGGCGCAGGCCAGACCGCTCGCGGCAAGACCGGCCAGCGCAACAGCATATTTGTTCTTGTTCAAGGCAATGCTCCCTCTACGGTGCGTGGCAGGGTCGAGATGGACCCTGAGTTACTAGGTGCAATTTGCATGCCCGTGACGATCAGGCGCCTGCTCTTTCATAGAGCAGCTCCGCACTTTTCGAGCGGCGGACGGAACGACAGAAGGCGTCGACTGTCAAGAAGTCCGACATGTCTCGCGGCCTGCGCTGCGAGCAAATGCAGCCGGCGCGCTCACGCCGCAGACGCCTTCACCGCCTCGATTGCATCGCGCACCGCCTCCGGCCGAACGCCACGCTGCCTGCCAGCTAGCGCAAAACTCGCAAGTCGGCGATCAACTGCGCATGAGAGACATCTGTCTCGATCACGATCCGCTGCAGCAGCTCGTCCAAGGGCATGCCGGCCCAAGCCGGATCCGGGGTCGCCGGCGAAGCCCGCCGCACCCACGCCGCGCGCAGTTCGTCGCGGTCGGGTGTGCTCAGCGTGGGTTCGTCCGCTGCGAACGCCAGCACGCGGCGCGCCGGGCCCGCATGGCCCTGCGCTTCCAGCAGCTCAGCCCAAGCCAGGAGCACGGCGGACTTCACCGACTGCGCACCGAGCGTCAGTGCCAACTCGGCGCCGCCGGCGAGCAGTGAGCGCGCCAGGTCGAGCTCGCCGCGCCGCCCGGCCAGCCGCGCCAGCTGCACCTTCAGCCATGCGATGAGCGAACGAAGGCCACCGCCTTGCGCCACTTCGAGCGCGCGTTCGGCGTGTTCCCGCGCCCCGTCGACATCGCCGGCCTTCAGCGCCAGATCCGTCAGGTTGGCCAGCACATAGGCGCGCGTGCTGACCAATCCATGGTGTTCACAGAGCTGCAATGCTTCGCGCAGGAACCCTTGCGCCGCCTCGTCGTCGTCCATGAACATGAACAGCGAGCCGAGGTTGTTCAGGCACAGCGCGACCCGCGCGTGATCGCCGTTGCGGCGATGCTGCGCCAGGGCCTCGAGCGACAGGCGCTGCGCTTCGTCATAGCGGCCGAGCCGCTTTTCGCACAGCGCCAGGTTGTCGAGCGTCGAGGCGATGTCGTGGACACGCGCGCCCGACTGCGCCATGGCCAAAGCCTGCTCGAAGGCGTCGCGCGCCTCGGCCGGCCGGCCGGTAAAGACAGCGCAGCCGCCCAGCACCGCCAGCGCCTGGTACTTCGCGTCCCGCGGCTGTGAACCGCGCGTGGTGGCCAGCGCGAGCGATGCGCTGGCTTCGGCTTCGGTATAACGCGCCAATCGCATCTCCATCAACGCGGCCTGGCTCAGCAGCAATGCCCGCAACCCGCGGTCGGCCTGGCCGAGCGGCGACTCGATGGCCTGGCGCAACAGCGCAAGCCCTTCCTCGAAACGGGCGCGGTGTTCGACGTGATTGAGCAGTGTCGGCACGCTGTGCACCAGCGCTTCGGCCTGGCCATGGTCGATCGAGAACTGCCAGGCCCGCCGGCAGTTCTCGAATTCGGTGTCGATGGCCCGCAAGGCCTCACGCTCCCCGTTCTCGGTGGCCGGATCGAGTTGGCGCAGCCAGCGATGGAAGTAGTCCGCATGGGCGGCCTCGGTCGAGGCGCGCGCGACACCCCGCTCGAGCCGCAGCGCGGCCAGCTGCTGCACCAGTGGATGCAGGCGCATGCGGGTGCCGTCCTTGGCCAGCAGTGACTTGTCGGCCAGCGCGCCCAGAACGGGCAGCGAGGCGCGGGCCACCGCACGCGCGGCCTCGATCGAAAAGCCACCGTGGAAGACCGACAGTCGCGACAAGGCCTCGCGCTCGACGGCGGTGAGGCGCCGCCAGGAGTGCTCGAACACGGCTTCGATGCTGGCATGACGCGGCGGATGCCGCAGGTCCGACGCTTGCAGCAGTTCGCTGCCCTGGCGCAGCTCGTCTGCGATCGTCCGGCACGACAGCACACGCACCCACGCCGCGGCCAGTTCGAGCGCCAGCGGCAACCCTTCGACCTGACGGCAGATGTCGACGATGGCCGCGCTCTCGGCAGCCGCAGTGAACGTGGGCTCGACGCGCCGCGCCGCCTTGACGAAGAGGCGCACGGCGTCGAACGATTCGGCGTCGTCTTCGGGGTCCGGGCAGGGCAGGCCCTCGAGAGGCATCGACCATTCACCCGCGACGGCCAGACGCAGGCGCGAGGTGACGACGATCTTTAGGCGCGGACACCCTTGAAGCAGCAGGTCGAGCAGCGCCGCGTACTCGGCCAGTTGCTCGAAGTTGTCGAGCACCAGCAGCAGGTGCTGTTCACGCCAGGCTTCGATGGCGCGCGCCAGCGCGCCGTCGCTGCCGCGCCCGCTGGCGACGCCGGCTTCGTGCGCGAGCCGCAGGCCGAGCTGGGCCGCGGTATCGACGTCTTCGAGGGCCATGAACACCGCCCCGTCGGCGTATTGTGGCGCCAGCTCCTGTAAGACTCGGCGTGCGAGGCGCGTCTTGCCCACGCCGCCGGGCCCGATCAGGCACAACAGGCGGCACTCGTCGCGCGCCAGCAGGTCGGCGATGCGATACAACTCGATCGATCGGCCGACGAAACCGTCGTCGGCCGTGGCCGGCGGCGGCAGCACCCCCGTGGCGACCGCCGGTTGCGGCGGGCCGCTCAAGGCGTCGTGCAGCGCGTGCAACTCGGCGCCGGGCGCCAGCCCGAGGTCCGCCGACAGGCGCTCAGCGAACTGGCGATAGGCCCCGCGCGCCGCACCAACCTGTCCGTCACGCGCGAGCGCACTCATGTGGTGGCTGAAGGCCGCTTCGTCCAGCGGGTCTGCCTCGAGTAGCCGGGCCGACAGGGCGATGGCATGTGCCGGCTCGAGCCCGGCGTCGGCCAGTCGCGCCAGCGCGGCGCCGCGCCAGGCCGCGCGCAGGCGATCGCGCTCGAACGCGACCCAGCGCGTCCAGGCTTCGCTTTCGCCATCGTCGAAGCCCGCCAGCAGCTCACCACGGTAGGTGGCCAGCGCCTCGGCGACCCGCTGCTCGCGCAGCGCCGACTCAAAGAGTGCAACATCGGTGGCCACTTCGAGTCGCAGCGCCGCGCCTTGCGACTCGATCGCCGCGGCCCAGGGCAAGGACGCCATCCGGAACAGCGTCTTGCGCAAGTTGGCGAACGCCAGCCGAGTCTCCTGTTCGGGCCAGAGCATGGCGGCGATTTCGGCGCGTGGCACCCACTGGCGCTGCAGCGCCAGCAGCATAACGACCTGGGTGCGCCGCTCGAAGGTCAGCGCGAGCGAAGTGCCGGCCAACGCCACTGTCGGCGAGCCGAACAGGTTCAGGCGGACATCTGGCGAGTCCATGGCGCTGCAAGTATCGCCGCTGGCTCCAGTGGAACGCCGATGCAACGCGGGCTCGCCCACAGTGCGTCCATGTTCACCGCCCCGAAGACTTTCATGAGTGTTAGCGCATCGACCCGGGCCGTTCCCGACCTGGCTGCTATCAAGCAGCGGCAGCAGGCCAGCTGGGCCAGCGGCGACTTCGCCGTCATCGGCACAACGTTCCAGATCGTCGGCGAGAACCTCGTCGAGGCGGCCGACGTGCGGGCGGGCGAGAAAGTGCTCGACGTGGCCGCCGGCAGCGGCAACGCCACGCTGGCCGCAGCGCGCCGCTTTGCGCATGTCACATCCACCGACCATGTGCCGTCACTGCTGGACAAGGGCCGTGAACGTGCGCACGCCGAAGGCCTGCCGGCCGTTTTCCGCGTCGCCGATGCCGAGGCCCTGCCCTTTGCCGACGCCAGTTTCGACGTCGTGCTCTCGACCTTCGGCGTGATGTACGCGCTCGACCAGGCCCAGGCGGCGCGTGAGCTCAAGCGGGTGCTCAAGCCCGGCGGCCGCATCGGCCTGGCGAACTGGACGCCGCGCGGTTTCGTCGGGCGCTTGTTCAAGGTCATTGGCGCGCATGTGCCGCCGACCCACGGGCTGGCTTCGCCAGCACTGTGGGGAACGGCGGCCCGTCTGGCCGCGATCTTCGGCGTGACGGCGGCGCAGATCCGCTCCCGGCGCCGCCCTTTCAACTTCCGCTACCGCTCGGCCGCGCACTGGGTGCAGGTGTTCCGCGACTTTCATGGCCCGACGCACACGGCGTTCGCCGCCCTCGACGCGAATGGCCAACTGGCGCTGGAGCGCGACCTCACGGCGCTGCTGGAGAATGCAAACACCGCGGGGGCGAGGTCGCTCGTGGTGCCCGGCGCGTACCTCGAAGCGGTGATCACGACTTGCAACCCCCCACAGAGGAAATAAGCATGGCACGTTTCGACAACATCCTGGAGACCATCGGCAACACCCCGCTGGTGCGCCTGCAAAAGCTGGCACCGGCGGGCATCCAGGTCCACGTCAAGGTGGAATCGTTCAACCCCCTGGGCTCGGTGAAGGATCGCATGGCCCGCGCGGTCATCGAGGACGCCGAACGCCGCGGCGCCCTGAAACCCGGCCAGACCGTGGTCGAAGCGACCAGCGGCAACACCGGCATCGGCCTGGCCATGGTTTGCGCACAGAAGGGCTACCCGCTGGTGCTGACGATGGCCGAGAGCTTCAGCGTCGAGCGGCGCAAGCTGCTGCGCTTCCTGGGCGCCCGGGTGGTGCTCACCCCCGCCGCCGAGAAGGGCACCGGGATGCTGAACAAGGCCATCGAGCTGGCCGCCGCGCACGGCTGGTTCCTGTGCCGCCAGTTCGACAACGAGGCCAACGCCGAGGTGCACACGCGGACCACGGCGCAGGAGATCCTGGCCGACTTCGCGGGCGAAAAGATTCACGCCTTCGTCACCGGCTTCGGCACCGGCGGCACGCTGCTCGGCGTGGCGCGTGGCCTCAAGGCCGCCGACCCCGCCATCCGCGTCATTGCCGCCGAACCCGACAACTCGCCGCTGCTGGGCAGCGGCATCGGTCAGTCGCGTGATGCCGCCGGCCTGCCCAATGCGAGCCACCCGCTGTTCCGGCCGCACCTGATGCAGGGCTGGACACCGGACTTCATCTCCCGCCTGACCGAAACGGCGATCGCCGAGAAGCTGGTCGACGAGATCGTGCCGGTCAACGGCAACGAAGCGCTGCGCCTGGCGCGCGAACTGGCGACGAGGGAGGGCATCTTCGTCGGCACCTCCAGCGGCGCCACGCTCGCCGCGGCACTCGAGGTGGCACGACGCTCGCCGCGGGGCAGCCACATCGTCTGCATGCTGCCCGACACCGGCGAGCGCTACCTGTCGACGCCGCTGTTCGAGGGCATCGAGGTCGACATGAACGAGGACGAGCTGCTGTTGTCGCGTTCGACGCCGGGCTATCGCTTCGACGCGCCACCTTCCCCGGCTGCCACCCCGGTCGTCCCTGCGTCGCCACAGCCGGTGGCCCCCGCGCTGCGCCCGAGCGAGCTGGCGAACCCGATCGACACGCAGGCGGATGCGCTCGTCACACAGGTGATCGGGGACCATGCCGTCGTGATGTTCGCGCTGGAGTGGTGCGAGTTCTGCTGGGCCGTGCGCAAGCTGTTCGCACGGCTGGGCATTGCCTTCCAGAGTGTGGACATCGACGCGGTGGCGTTCCAGGCCAACGACATGGGCAGCAAGGTCCGCACTGTGCTCAAGGCGCGGACCGGGGCGCCCACGATTCCGCAGATCTGGATCGCGGGCACGCATGTCGGCGGGGCCATGGATCTGTTCGAGGCGATGCGCTCGGGGCGGATGCAGCAGCTGCTCGCGGACGCCGGCATCGCGCACGACCGCGACGTCGACTTCGACCCGCGAGAGCTTCTGCCGAAGTGGCTGCATCCGCGCGAGGCCGCCTGAGCGGCGGGAGGACGAGCGATGACCAAGCGCCCGATGGACCTTCACCAAGCTGCTCGACGCGCTGTGCGTCGCACCCGACGCACCCTTCCTGGCGCTCGAGGACAGACTGCGCCACGCGCTGACCGTGGGCCGGCCGATCGACACAGCGTCGCTTGCGTCGGGATGCCGCCGTCCGAGAGCTACTGACCGCACCCGCGCGGAGGAGCCAGCGCCAGCAGAGCATCAGCAACCGATCAACCCTGCGCCGCGCTGCCCGGCCTGACCCCACTGGTTCGAAGACCCTTGTGGGCTCTCACGCCACGGATGACCTCAGCGCCTCGATCGCATCGAGCACCGCCTCCGGCGTCGCCGGCGCCCGCAGCGGCGGATCGACGCGATGCCCACCCACCGCCGACACTGCGTCACGGATTGCGAGCAGGGCCGAGAACGGCAGCAATAGCGGCGGCTCGCCGACGGCCTTGCTGCGGTGGATCGTGTCGGCCGGGTTCGGCGCTTCGTACAGCGCGACCTTGAAGTGCGCCGGCGTGTCGTTGGCGGTCGGGATCTTGTAGGTGCTCGGCGCGTGCGTCAGCAGGGCGCCGGTGGTCGGGTGCCAGACCAGCTCTTCCATCGTCAGCCAGCCGTAGCCCTGGACGAACGCGCCCTCGACCTGGCCGAGGTCGATCGCCGGGTTGAGGCTGGTGCCGACGTCGTGCAGCACGTCCACCGCCAGCAGCCGGTGCTCGCCGGTGAGCGTGTCGACGATGACCTCGCTCACCGCCGCGCCGTAGGCGAAGTAAAAGAAGGGCTTGCCGGTCATCGTCACGCGGTCCCAGGACAGGCCGGGCGTGGCGTAGAAGCCGTCGCTCCACAGCTGAACGCGGGCGATGTAGGCGGCAGTGACGAGTTCGCAGAAGGGAACGTCGCGGCGGCCGCCGAACTGCTGATCGGCCAGCGCATCCAGGCGCATGCGGATCTTGCGCGCCGCATCCTGCGCGGCCTTGCCGTTCAGGTCAGCGCCGGTCGAGGCCGCGGTGGCCGAGGTGTTGGCCACCTTGTGAGTGTCGGTGGCCGTGCAGCGCACGAACGCCAGCGGAATGCGCAGCTCGTGCGCCACCACCTGCGCCACCTTGGTGTTGACGCCCTGGCCCATCTCGGTGCCGCCGTGGTTCACCAGCACCGAGCCGTCGGTGTACACGTGCACCAGCGCGCCGGCCTGGTTGAAATGGTTGACGTTGAACGAGATGCCGAACTTGACCGGGGTGAAGGCGATGCCGCGCTTGAGCACCGGGCTGGTGGCGTTGAAGGTCGCGATTTCGGCGCGGCGCTCGCGGTAGCGGCTGGTCTCTTCCAGCTGCGTGGTCAGCGGGTCGAGGATGTTGTCCTCAACCTTCTGCAGGTAGGGCGTGACGTTGTTCGATGCGATGCCGTAGTAGTTGGCCCGCCGCACATCCAGCGGGTCCAGCCCCAGTTGCCGAGCGATGCTGTCGAGGATGAACTCGACGGCGATTGCGCCCTGCGGCCCGCCGAAGCCGCGAAAGGCGGTGTTGCTTTGCGTGTTGGTGCGCGCGCAGTAACCGTGGATGGCCACGTGCGGCAGCCAATAGGCGTTGTCGAAATGGCAGATCGCGCGCGTCATCACCGGCGGGGAGAGGTCCGCCGAGAAGCCGGCGTTGGCGATCAGGTGAACCTCGACGCCGAGCACGCGGCCGGCGTCGTCATACCCGACCTCGAAATCGATCTCGAAGCCGTGGCGCCGGCCGGTGACCATGAAGTCGTCGTCGCGGTCCAGGCGCAGCTTGACCGGGCGCTTCAGTTTCTTCGCCGCAAGCGCCGCGACGCAGGCGGGCAAGGCCGACTGCGATTCCTTGCCGCCGAATCCTCCCCCCATGCGCCGGCACTGCACCTGCACCTGGTTCGAAATCAACTCGAGCGCATGCGCCACGGTGTGCTGCATCTCGGTGGGGTGCTGGGTCGAGCAGTGGACCAGCAGCTGACCGTCCTCGAGCGGAATGGCGTAGCTGATCTGACCTTCAAGATAAAACTGCTCCTGGCCGCCAATCGAGAGCTGGTCCTTGAAGCGCTGTGGTGCGGCGGCGATGGCGGCAGCGGCATCGCCGCGCGTCAGGTGCATCGGCGGCACGACGTAGGCTTTGGCGGCATGGGCGGCGCGCGCGGTCAGCAGCGCGGGCAGCGGCTCGATCGTCACATAGTCCCTCGCGCGCGCGGCCAAGCGGCGGGCGACGCGGCGGTCGCTCGTGATCACCGCGAACATCGGCTGGCCGAGGTAATGCACTTCCCCCTCGGCAAGGATCGGGTCGTCGCCCTTCACGATCGGCGCGCAGTCGTTGATGCCGGGCAAGTCGGCCGCCGTGAACACCGCCTCGACACCCGGCTCGGCGCGCAGGCGCTCGACGTCGATGCGGATCAGCCGGCCATGCGCGACGGGCGACAGGCCGAGCGCAGCATGCAGCGTGCCCTCGAGCTCGCGCAGGTCGTCGATGTAGGCAGCCTCGCCGGCGACATGCAGGTGCGCCGATTCGTGGGCATGGGTGCTGCCCACCCGTTCTGCCGCCTGTGCCTCTGCTTGCATCGCGGCGGCGATGACCGGCGTTTCGGCCTGCTTGTTCATGGCAAGGCCTCTTCGCGCGCCCATACCGTTGCCTGTGCGGCTGGCAGCGGCGCCTCGGCGCGGGTTTCGAGCCAGAAGCGGCGCAGCAGGTTGCCGGCAGCGCGCTGGCGGTAGGCAGCGCTGGCGCGCAGGTCGGTCAGCGGTGTGAAGTCGCCGGCCAGTGCGGCGATGGCGGAATCGACCGTCGCCTCGTTCCACGGCCGGCCACGCACCACGGCCTCGGCCTGGGCCGCGCGCTTGACGGTGGCGGCCATGCCGCCGAAGGCGAAGCGCGCCTCGCACACCGTGTCGCCGTCGAGCGTGATGGCCAACCCGGCGGCCAGCGCCGAGATGTCGCAGTCGAAGCGTTTGGACAGCTTGTATGCGCGCAGAGCCGTGTGTGCCGGCGGCGGTAACTCGATCGCCTCGACGAACTCCCCCGGCTGCAGCGCGTTCTTCATGTAGTCGAGGTAGAAGGCTTCGAGCGGCAGGCGGCGCTGCGTCTTGCCGTGGCGCAACACCAGTGTGGCGTTCAGCGCGATCAGCACCGGGGCGCTGTCTCCGATCGGCGAGCCGTTGGCGAC
>DATDES010000040.1:0-6543 GCA_036522975.1 Burkholderiaceae bacterium
AACTGCACAGGCGCCGACGGGCAGGGCGGGATCACCGCCACGCCCTGCGGTGTGTGCAGCGCCTGCACCGAAATCGATGGCGACCGCTACCTCGACTACATCGAACTCGACGCGGCCAGCAACCGCGGCATCGACGAGATCCGCGATCTGCTCGAGCGCGCGGCGTACAAACCCAGCATCGGCCGCTTCAAGGTTTTCATGATCGACGAAGCGCACCAGCTGACCAAGGAGTCGTTCAACGCGCTGCTGAAGACGCTGGAGGAGCCGCCCGAGTACCTCAAGTTCGTGCTCGCGACGACTGACCCCGAGAAGATGTTGCCGACGGTGCTGTCGCGCTGCCTGCAGTTCAACCTGCGGCCGATGGCGCCCGAAGTGGTGCAGGAGCATCTGGAGCGCGTGCTGAAGGCTGAGGGTGTGGCGCACGACGAGTTGTCTTTGCAGCTGCTGTCGCGCGCGGCCCGCGGCTCGATGCGCGACGGCCTCTCGCTGGCCGACCAGGCGATCGCCTTCGGCGGCGGTGCGCTGACCAGCGAGGCGGTGCGCGAGATGCTCGGCAGCGTCGACCGCAGCCACGCTGGTCGTTTCGTGCGCGCGCTCGCAGCGCGCGACGGCCGCGCCGTGCTGGCGGGGGTCGATGCGCTGCGCGAGCACGGCCTGTCTGCCGCTGGCACGCTCGAAGAACTGGCGGCCTTGTTGCAGCAGATGGCGATCGAGCAGGCCGTGCCCGGCGCGTTGCCCGATACCGACCCCGATAGCGTCCAGTCGCGCGAACTTGCCGCGCTGTTGCCCGCCGACGAAACCCAATTGCTGTACAGCCTGGTCCTGTATGGCAGGCAAGAGCTCAATCTCGCGCCCGACGGCTACGCGGGCCTGACCATGGTGCTGTTGCGCCTGCTGGCCTTTGCACCGGAAGGGTCGCCGCCTGCGCGGCCGGCCGGGCCGGCGCCTACCGGCAGCCGCCCGCTGGCCACCGAGAAGCCAGTCACAATGGCTGCGCCGGCGGCGACGCCGGCCAGGGCGACCGTGCCGGTGTCGGGCAAGGCCGTTGCGGCCGCTGTCTCCGTCGGGCCTCCTGCCGCACGCCCAGCGGCCGACGAGCCGCCGGCCTGGCTCGACGAAGCACCGGATGAATTCGAGGGTGCCGTCGCTCGCGAGCCGGCGCCGGTGGTCGCGCGGCCGGCGGTGGTCGAGTCGTTGCGGCTGGTGCCGACACCGCTGGGTGAACGCTGGGCCGGCATCGTTGCGATGCTCGAGCAGCGCCAACTGGTCGCCGCCCTGGTGCGCGAGTTGGCCGTGCAGGCTGAGTTGATCGAGCAGCAGGACGGTGCCGCTCCGTTGTGGCGCCTGCGCGTCGAGCGCGAGTCGCTGCGCTCGAACACGCTGCGCGACAAGCTGCAGGCGGCGCTGGCCGAAGGCCTGGGCATTGCACCGCTGCGCCTTGAGCTCGAGCCTGGAGCCGCGCTGGACACTCCGGCCAGGCGCACGGCCGCCGAAAAGCAGCGCCGCCAGCAGGAGGCCGAGCAGATCATCCACAACGACCCGCTGGTGCAGGACATGCTCGCTCAGTTCAAGACCGCGCGCATCGTGCCCGGCTCGATCAAACCGCATTAGGAGGCTCATGCCATGATGAAGAACCAACTCGCCGGTCTGATGAAGCAGGCCCAGGCGATGCAAGACAACCTCAAGCGCGCACAGGACGAGCTGGCGCTGATGGAAGTCGAAGGCGTCAGCGGTGCGGGCCTGGTGAAGGTGACGATGACCTGCAAGCACGACGTCAAGCGGATCACCATCGACCCGAGCCTGCTGGCCGACGACAAGGACATGCTCGAGGACCTGGTGGCGGCGGCCTTCAACGACGGCGTACGCCGCGCCGAAGCAGTAAGCAGCGAGAAGATGGGCAAGTTGACGGCCGGCATGCCGATGCCGCCGGGCATGAAGTTTCCGTTTTGAGCGAACCGAGCCTCAACGCGCTGATCGACGCGCTGCGTCGGCTGCCCGGCGTCGGCGTCAAGTCGGCGCAGCGCATGGCCTTCCACCTGCTGCAGCACGACCGCGAAGGCGCGCTGAAGCTGGCCCAGGCGCTGACCGGCGCGGTGGCCCACGTGCACCATTGCAAGCGCTGCCACACCTTCAGCGAATCGGACCTGTGCAGTGTTTGCAGCAACGCGCAGCGGGATGCCTCGCTCTTGTGCGTGGTCGAGACGCCAGCCGACCAGGCGGCGCTCGAGCGCACCGGCAGCTACCGCGGCCTGTACTTCGTGCTGATGGGGCGCTTGTCACCGCTCGACGGCGTGGGTGTGCGCGATATCGGCGTGGCCGAGCTGCTCGAACGCGCGGCCGACTCGGCTGTGCAGGAAGTGATCCTGGCGCTGGGCTTCTCGGCCGAGGGCGAGGCCACCGCGCATGCCCTGGGCCAGGCGCTGCGCGCCCGCGGCGGGCGGGTCACACGTCTGGCGCGGGGTGTGCCCGTGGGCAGCGAACTGGAGTATGTCGACCTGTCGACCATCGCGCACGCGATGAGCGACCGGCGCTGATCGAACTTACGCCACCGCGCTCGGCCCGCTCCGATGCGGCCCGAGGTCCCCTGAGGTCCCTTCGGGGGGCGCGAGCGGAGCGAGCCGGGGCCGCCGTTTAGCGCTTGATGGTCGCGCTCGGCGTGGCCGCGACCTTCACCGTCTTGGTCGCTTGCTTGGGTGGTGCCTTGCTCGCCGCGACCTTCTTTAAGCCTCCCCTGGTCGATGCCGATCGCACCGGCACGTACACCGACACCATGCTGCCGGCAGCAAAGCGCGCCGTTGCCGCGACGTCGTTCCACTGTGCGACCTGGGCTGCACTGACGCCGTAGCGTTTGGCCACGGCGGCGACGCTGTCGCCTTTCTTGCCTGCTCGAAAGCTCACGCGCCGGGTGGTCGGCCCTTCGGAAGCCAGAGCGATCATCGCGTGGTCGGCGATCTGTTCCGACACGTCGGTTTGTCGATGCGCGCCGCGCAGCACCAGCAGGGTCGAGCCGCCCTTGACCAGCATCCGTGGCGGGATCCGGTTGACGGCGCGCAACTCACTCTCGCTCATGCCCACCTGCTGCGCGACCAGCGCCGTCTTCATCGTCTTCGGTGCGACCCAGGCGGTCCAGGTGGCCAACGGGCCGCGGTGCTGCTCGATCGCTTTGAGGAAGGCGCTGGCGTTGTCGTAGGGCAGCAGCACCTGCGGTGTGCCGGCAGCCAGGATCACCGGCTTGTTCATCTGTGGGTTCAGGGCCTGGAAGTCGGCAAGCGGGATGTCAGCCAGGCGCGCGGCGAGCGCAACGTCGATGTCGCGCGCGATCGGGACACCGAGGAAGTAGGGGTGGTTGCGCAACGTTGGCAGGCTCAGCGCGAAGGCTTGCGGGTCGGCGACGATGTTCTTCACCGCTTGCAGCTTGGGCACGTAGTCGCGCGTCTCGGCCGGCATCTTCAGGCTGGAATAATCGGTCGGCAGGCCGGCCTTCTGGTTGCGCTTGATCGCACGTTGCACGTTGCCCTCGCCCCAGTTGTAGGCAGCGAGCGCGAGGTGCCAGTCGCCGAACATGGCGTGCAGGCGGGTCAGGTAGTCGAGCGCGGCACGGGTCGAGGCCAGCACGTCGCGACGGTCGTCGCGGAAGACGTTCTGCGTCAGCTCGAAGTCACGTCCGGTGGCGGGCATGAACTGCCACATGCCAGAGGCGCGCGCACTCGAGATGGCCTGCGGGTTGAAGGCGCTCTCGATGAATGGCAGCAGGGCCAGTTCGGTCGGCAGACCGCGCTTCTGCACCTCGTCGACGATGTGGAACAGGTAGCGGCTGCCGCGCTCGGCCATGCGTTGGACGTACTCGGGTTGGCGGGCATAGAAATATTCACGCTTGCGCACGAAGTCGTCGTCGAGGTCGGCGATGCCGAAGCCGTTGCGCACGCGCTGCCAGAGGTCGTCCTGCGCGGCCCTGTCGTTGAGGTCCACCGCAACCTCTGGGCGCACCGGATCGACGGGCGCTTCGACGGCCGCTTCGGCCTCGGCCACCCGGACCGCCGATGCAGCACGATCCGGTGCAGAGGCCGCCGCGGCAGCAGACGCGGGTGCTGGCGTCGACGCAGCAGCCTCGACCGGCGACGGGCCCGCGTCTTGCGTGGTTGGGCCGGGGAGGGCACAACCCACCATCAGGGCCGCAACGAGAACAGCAGCAAGCAAAGAGTGGCGGTTGCCTGGCGCGGGCCGTCTCATCGGATGGGCCGCATCACTAGAATGCCTGCTGAGCGCGAGCGCTCGGCATCGCGTGCGGCATGCACGGTCGGCGCATGGCCCGGATCGACTACCAACGCTTGCGCGCCCTCGTGCAGGATCGAGAGGTCGTCGTCGGACAGTGTGGGTAGGGCGGTCGGATTCATCGGCAAGCCGTCTCGATTATAGGAAGCAGGCCGTCTGAGCAAGACTGGATGAGGCCGGTTCCCTGTGCTTTGCAAGCATTCATGAACACAAATCACCGCAGCGATGAACTGACCGCCTGGCTTGAGACCCCGCCCGGCCAATACCTGATGGGCTGGGAGCAGGCGCAGCTCGACCGGGTGGTGGCGGACCTGTTCGGATTTCACGCTTTGCAGCTGGGCCTGCCCGAGCTCGAGGCACTGCGCACGAACCGTATGCCGCACCGCTGGCTGGCGAGTGACAGCGTGACCGGCCCGCGCGCGATGGCCCTTCATTGCGACACCGATGCCTTGCCCTTTCCGGAGCGCAGCCTCGATCTGGTGGTGCTGCCGCACACCCTGGAACTTGCGCGGGATCCGCACCTGACCCTGGCCGAAGTCGAGCGTGTGTTGGTGCCCGAGGGGCGTATCGTCATCCTCGGCATCAACCCGGCCAGCCTCTGGGGCCTGCGCCAGCGCTGTGGCCGTCTGCGCCAGCGCCTCGGTGGTCGCAGCGGCCTGTTCCTGCCCCGACCCGGCGAGATGATCGGCTACTGGCGTTTACGCGACTGGCTGCGCCTGCTCAGTTTCGAGGTCGAGGGCGGACGCTTCGGCGGCTACCGCCCGCCGCTCAGGTCAGAAGGCTGGCTGGGGCGTTTTGCGTGGATGGACCGTACGGGCGACCGCTGGTGGCCGGTGCTCGGCGCGGTTTACATGCTGGTCGCAGTGAAGCGGGTGCGCGGCATGCGCCTGATCGGCATGGCGCGGCGTGAACACGCCAAGCTGCAGGCAGCACCCGCGGTGGTCACCAGTCACCATTCGCACAACGACAAGCACTGAACGCGAGCAATGAAGCAGCAACACGACACGGTGACGATCTATACGGACGGTGCCTGCAAGGGAAACCCGGGGCCGGGCGGCTGGGGCGCGTGGCTGAGCGCGGGCGGCCGCGAGAGGGAGCTGTGGGGGGGGGAGGCCCTGACGACCAACAACCGGATGGAGCTGACTGCCGTGATCGAGGCCCTGTCGGCCCTGAAGCGGCCGAGCGAGGTCGTGCTCCATACCGACAGCCAATACGTTCGCCAGGGCATCACCAGCTGGATCCACAACTGGAAGCAGCGCGGCTGGAAGACCGCCGACAACAAGCCGGTGAAGAATGTCGACCTCTGGCAGCGTCTGGACACGCTCGCCGCCGCGCACGAGGTTCAGTGGCGCTGGGTCAAGGGTCATGCCGGCGACCCGGGCAACGAACGCGCCGACGGCCTGGCCAACCGGGGCGTGCCGGTTGCCCCCACTTGACCCCAGGGCCGCGCGTTCGCCGCCCAGGTATTACATTGCTCTCAGGAGATGGTATCGATGATCAAGAGGGTGCATAAGGTCGTGGCCGTGATCGGCCTGGCGGTGCTCGCCGGGGCCGCCTGGTGGTGGCAGAACAAGCCTCGTGCTGCGGCCGAACCGGGCAGCGCCAAGGTCGCGGACACTGGCGCGGCCGCTGCGCCGGGCGGCGCAGGTGCCGCGGGCGGGCCGGTGGTGGTCGAGGTCGGCAAGGTTCTGCGCCAGCGCATCGAGGAGGACGCGCAAGCCGTCGGCACCCTGAGTTCGCGCCAGAGCGTGATGCTGCGCCCCGAGGTCAGTGGGCGCATCTCGCGCATCGGCTTTAGCGACGGCCAGCGGGTACGCCGCGGTCAGGTGCTGGTGCAACTCGACGACACCCTGCAGTCCGCGCAGCTGCGCCAGTCCGAAGCCCAGGCCGGCATCGCCAACACCAACCTGCAGCGCAACAAGGAGCTGGTGTCGCAGAACTTCGTCAGCCAGAGCGTGGTCGACCAGAGTGCCGCGGCGCTTGAAGTGGCGATGGCTCAGGTGGCGCTGTCCAAGGCCCAGCTCGAGCGCATGAAGATCGTCGCGCCCTTCGATGGCGTCGCCGGCATCCGCAGCGTGAATGTCGGTGACTATGTCAAGGATGGTGCCGACCTGGTCAACATCGAAGACACCTCGCAGGTGTGGGTCGATTTCCGCCTGCCCGAGCGCTACGTGGCGCAATTGAAGCCGGGCCAGGCGGTCGAGGTCTCGCCCGACGCGATGCCGGGGCGCACTTTCCGCGGCCGGGTCGACGCGCTCGACTCCCAGCTCG
>DATDES010000041.1:0-5070 GCA_036522975.1 Burkholderiaceae bacterium
TCGCCGAGCACGATTCGCCGTCGGAAGAACTGCGAGCTGGGGCCCTGAACACGAGGGTCCTGAAGGCGAGGGTCCTGAAGACGAGGGTCCTGTAGGCGAGGGTCCTGTATCGTTCCCGGGACCGCGTTGATCGCATCCGACGCCGACGGAACTTGGGTAGCGGAGGGTGTGGGTGAGGCGGGCTGGCGCAGCCGGATCGGCCCTCCGTTGCCTGCGCCTAACGGGTCCTGTGCGTGGCTCGGCGTCGCGGGCAAGAGGCAAACGACGAAGAGTATCGTTGCAGCCAGCAGACCCGCGGCCAATGGGCCAGGACGACGGGACGCAAGATCGGGCCAGTGAGAGTGTGAGTCGCTCATGAAATCTCGGGTTGCGGCATCGGGTGAATCGCGCGGCAGTCCGCGGGACAGCCCGGCAACCACGACGGCTGCCCTGCGGCAACGGCGCGCGATTCTAGCCCGCGCGCCAGGCGCTCCCAGTCAGCGGACGGCTGGCTAAACTACAAGCGATGTGGCTGCTCATTTCGGCCTTCGCGGTCTCCTTCCTGGTCACGCTGTGCATCGTTCGCGCCGCGAAGGGAATGGAGCGCATGGTCGGCGATCATGATCTGTCGGGACCCCAGAAGTTTCATACCCGACCGGTACCGCGCATTGGCGGCTTAGGCATCGTGCTCGGGGTAGCCGCTGGGACGCTCGTGCTCGGCTGGCGAGAGCCTTCGGCCTTTGCCTGGTCCGCCCAGCTCCTGGCTTGCGCGCTGCCCGCTTTTGGCGCTGGCATCGCCGAGGACTTGACCAAGACGCAAACCCCTAGTCGGCGCTTGTTCTTCACCGCGGTGTCCGCCGTGTTGGCGGTATGGCTGGTTCAGGGGGTGATCCAGCGCACGGATATTCCGGGTCTGGATTGGGTCGTGACGTTTCCCCTTGGCGCGTTGCTGGTGACGATGTTTGTCGTGGCCGGTGTCGCCAATGCCGTCAACATCATCGATGGTTTCAACGGCCTGGCGTCGATGTGTGTTGTCATCATGCTGATCGGATTGGCCTATGTGGCTTTTGCGGTCGACGACCGCCTGATCGCGCTACTGGCCCTGGCGGGAGTGGGCGCGGTGCTCGGCTTCTTCGTCTGGAACTTCCCGGCTGGCCTGGTATTCCTCGGCGATGGAGGGGCCTACTTTCTGGGCTTCTACGTGGCCGAGTTGGCGATCCTCCTTCTCCACCGCAACCCCGCCGTGTCGCCGATGTTTCCGCTGCTGTTGTGCCTGTATCCGGTGTTCGAGACCCTGTTTTCGATCTACCGACGGAAGTGGCTGCGCGGCGTCCCTGTAGGGATGCCCGACGGCGCACACCTGCACAGCTTGATCTATCGTCGCTTCATGCGCTGGGCTGCGGGCGAGCGCAGTGCGCGCGAACTGACGCGCCGAAATTCGATGACCTCACCCTATCTCTGGATGCTGTGCTCGGCATCGGTCGTTCCAGCAGTCCTTTGGTTCCACAGCACAGCGATCCAGGCTGCTTTCATTGTCCTGTTCGGCGCCAGTTACGTGCTGCTCTACTGGCGCATCGTGCGCTTCAAGTCACCCCGCTGGATGATGCTTCGACGCACGGCCGGTGAGGACAAGGGATAATCCCAGGGTGATCATCGTTACCCCCCAAGCCGCCATCGACCCCGCCGCCGCCGAACCCACCGCCGCGCCGGCCCGCTTCGACACCCTTCCGCTCGACCCAAAACTGCTGCGCGCGGTAGCCGATTCCGGCTACGTCGCGATGACGCCAATCCAGGCCAAGGCGATCCCGATCGTCCTCGACGGGCGCGACGTCATGGGCGCTGCGCAGACCGGCACCGGCAAGACGGCCGCCTTCACGATCCCCTTGTTGCAGAAGATGCTGCGGCACGAGAACGCCAGCATGTCGCCGGCCCGACACCCGGTGCGGGCACTGGTGCTGGCTCCCACGCGTGAACTGGCCGACCAGGTGGCCAACAGCGTAAAGGCCTACGCCAAGCACACCTCGCTGCGCTCTACGGTGGTTTTCGGTGGCATCGACATGAAGCCGCAGACTCTGGTGCTGAAGGGCGGTGTCGAAGTCCTGATCGCGACGCCAGGCCGCCTGCTCGACCACATCGAGGCCAAGAATGCTGTGCTGAACCAGGTCGAGTACGTGGTGCTGGACGAAGCCGATCGGATGCTCGACATCGGCTTCCTTCCCGACCTGCAGCGCATCCTGTCCTACCTGCCCAAGGAGCGCCAGACGCTCTTGTTCTCGGCCACCTTCTCCCCCGAGATCAGGAAGCTCGCCAACAGCTACCTGCAGGATCCCGTGCTGGTGGAGGTTGCGCGGCCCAACGCCACGGCAACCAATGTCGAGCAGCGCTTCTACAGTGTCACCGACGACGACAAGCGCGCGGTCGTGCGCCAGCTGCTGAAGTCCCGTGGTCTCGCCCAGGCGCTGATCTTCGTCAACTCCAAGCTCGGCGCGGCGCGGCTCGCCCGCTCCTTCGAGCGTGATGGCCTGAAGACGCAGGCCCTGCACGGCGACAAGAGCCAGGACGAGCGCCTGAAGGCACTGGCCGCTTTCAAGGCCGGCGAGGTCGACCTGCTGGTTGCAACCGACGTGGCGGCCCGGGGCCTCGACATCGCCGATCTGCCCGGCGTTTTCAATTTCGACGTACCGTTCAACGCCGAGGACTACGTGCACCGTATCGGCCGCACGGGCCGCGCCGGAGCCTCGGGTCTGGCGGTGACCCTGGTCACGCGCGACGACGCACGCCTGGTGTCCGACATCGAGAAGCTGATCAAGAAGAAGATCGAACTCGAGCCCTTCGAACTCGACGACGACCGACCGCGCCGACCGCGATCGGCCGACGAACGCGTTCAGCGCGACGCGCCCAGCATCGAGGGCATTCCGCAACGCCGACCTGATCGCCGACCGTCGGCGCCTCCTGCTGATCCGTTCTTCGACAGGCCCTACGAGGCGTCGGCGACATCCGCTCCCGCTTGGGAGCCGGCAGTCAAGACGGCGCCCGCCGCGACCCGCACGCTGTCGCCCAACATCAAGCCCAAGCGCAAAGTCGCGGCCCTGCTGGGCGGCGCCAAGGTCTGATCGCTACCGTGGCGGGCCGCTGGTGGTCAGTTCGCCAGCCATAGGAAGACCGCGGGCAGATGCTTGTCATCGAAGCGCGGTGGCGCTGAACGCCACTGCGCCACACGCTGCGTTGCACACCATCCTCCGGGCAATGTCAGCCCGCAGGCCACCGACAACTGGGCGTCGGGGGGTAAGGCCTGCACCAACGCGTCCATCAGCAGAGCATTGCGATAGGGTGTCTCGATCGCAATCTGTGTCTGTCTCTCGTGCCTGGACCTCTGGGTCAAGAACTGAACCCGATCCTTGCGTTCGGCAGCGTCAGTCGGCAGATAGCCGACGAAGGCAAAGCTCTGTCCGTTGAGTCCGCTCGCGGCCAGGGCCAGCAACAGCGAACTGGGCCCGGCCAGCGGTCGCACGATGATGCCCAATCGATGGGCGCAAGCGACGACCAGAGCGCCGGGGTCCGCCACCGCAGGCAGCCCGGCCTCACTGATCAGGCCGATGTCTCGTCCCGTCAGCGCCGGCGTCAGCAGGGCATCGAGCGGCGCTGGCACATGGGCGGCGCGTCCCCCTTTGACTGGCCGGGGCAGTTCGCGGATATCGATTTCTTGCAGGGGTCGTTCCAAAGGTACGAATCCTGCGACCCGCTTGAGAAATGCGCGGGTCGTCTTGGCGTCTTCGGCGATCCAGTGCGCCAGGTGCGCCGCCTGACGCAAGACGCCGGTCGCCAGCACTTCGTCGAGAGGCGGCGCGTGCGGCGCGCCGAGATCCAGCGTATTGGGCACCAGAACCAAGGCACCGCGCGGAGGGCTCATGGTCGCGGCGGCACCAGCAGAGTCACACCGGCTTCGCGCAGGAGCGCACAGGTGCGAATCAAGGGCAGGCCGATCAACGCGGTCGGGTCGTCGGAGTCGATGGCCGTCAGCAGCGCAATCCCCAGCGCCTCGCTCTTGGCACTGCCGGCACAGTCATAGGGCTGCTCCGCAAGCAGGTAAGTTTCGATTTCGTCTTCGCCGAGCGGGCGAAAGGTCACCACGACGTGCGCCGTCAGCCCGCGCGCAAAGTCTCGGTCCCTGCGCACGACGACCACCGCGGTGTGAAACACGACGCGCCGCCCGCTCATCGCGCGCAACTGGGCGGCGGCTCGGTCGTGCGTGTGGGGTTTGCCGATAGCCTCGCCGTCGAGTTCGGCGACCTGATCGGAGCCGATCACCACTGCATCGGGGTGCAATGCGGCAACTGCTTGCGCTTTGGCCATGGCCAGGCGTGCAGCGGTCGCGCCCGGCGCCTCGCCCGCGAGCGGCGCCTCGTCGACGTTGGGCGCGACGATGTTGAAGGGGACACGCAAGCGCTGCAACAACTGGCTGCGGTAGCGCGAGGTGGAGGCGAGGACCAGCCGGGGCGCGTCGGACATGATCACATTCTCACACCGGCGCGCCGTAAACTGCCTGCATGAAACCGCGCCAGCCCGACCCGCGCAAACTCGACGTCGCTGCTGCTGCCGCCGAGTCGCTCGCGCTGGATGGACGGTGGCCACTGGCGGGTTTCGAGCGCTTGGACGAAGGCACACCGATTGGGTCTGACGGGATCGAGCGCGGCGGCGATGTGCGCTGGGCGGCACGCGGGCAGCAGCGCCCGGTCGCGGGCGGCGAGCCTGAAATCTGGCTGCAACTGACGGCACAGGCGCGTGTCTGGTGCGAATGCCAACGCTGCCTGCAGCCTGTGGCCATCGACCTCGACGTGGCACGCGCACTGCGCTTCGTCGCCGACGAGGCGACGGCCGAGGCGCTCGACGCCGAATCCGAAGATGATGTGCTTGCGCTGCCGCGCTGGCTCGACCTGCACAGTCTGGTCGAGGATGAACTGCTGCTTGCCCTGCCGCTGGTGCCGATGCATGCCGAATGCCCCGCGCCCCCCAACATGACGGTGGGGGACATCTCGGAAAACGACGCTGTGCCCCCCTTGCCGCACCCGTTTGCCGCATTGGCCGGCCTCA
>DATDES010000042.1:0-4818 GCA_036522975.1 Burkholderiaceae bacterium
CGTGGCCTGGCGTTGGCCTGGGCGCGTTACGTCGGCGACGACCGGCGCCTGATCACCGAAGCCCTGTGCCATGCCTTCGCCAGCGGCGACGCGGTCTTCTGCTGCGGCGGTATCGGCGCCACACCCGACGACCATACCCGCCAGTGCGCCGCCGCGGCGCTGGGCGTGGCACTCGAACTGCATCCCGAGGCCAAGGCGCTGATCACCCAGCGCATGCAGGACCAAGCGTCCGAGAAGGGCGTGCCCTTCGAGTCCGATGCGCCCGACAACCTGCACCGCCTCAACATGGGCGTGTTCCCGGCTGGCGCCTCGATCATCGCCAACCCGTACAACAAGATCCCCGGCTTCGCAGTCGGCGAGGTGCACTTCGTACCGGGTTTCCCGGTGATGGCGCACCCGATGATCGAGGCCCTGCTCGACGGCCGCTACCGCGCGCTGCACGGCAGCCTGCACGAAGCGGAGCGTTCGGTCATCGTCTATGGCGCGATGGAGGCCGCATTGACGCCGCTGATGGAGGCTGTCGAACGCGACCACGCCGGCGTACGCGTGTTCAGCCTGCCGAGCGTCGATCACCCGGTGCATGGCCGCCACATCGAACTCGGGGTCAAAGGCAACGCCGAATTGTTGGCGCCCGCTTACGCCGACCTGCGCCGCGGCCTGGCTGCGCAGGGCGCCCGGGTTGGCCCCGAATTGGTGCGATGACGTGTCCAGATTAGACCAACTTTGGTGCTCGTCGCTGCCTCGATTTGGGGCTTTCCATCTGTAGAGCGGATCCCAGAGTACGCACCGGCTGCGGGCATGCTTTCTGCTACATTCGCCTGCGCTTTTTCCCCACCCCCACCCACCCAATCCAAAAGCCCGCTAGGAGTGCCCTGATGGCTAGCAAGACCGTTGCCGACGTAATGAAGATGGTGAAGGAGAACGAAGTCAAGTTCGTCGACTTCCGTTTCACCGACACGCGTGGCAAAGAGCAGCATGTGTCGGTGCCGGTATCGGCCTTCGACGAAGACAAGTTCAGCGCCGGCCACGCCTTCGACGGTTCGTCAATCGCCGGCTGGAAGGGCATCGAGGCTTCGGACATGCTGCTGATGCCCGACCCGAACACCGCCAATATCGATCCCTTCTTCGAGGAACCCACGCTGCTGCTGACCTGCGACGTGCTCGAACCCGGCGACGGCAAGCCCTACGAACGCGACCCGCGCTCGCTGGCCCGTCGCGCCGAGGCCTACCTGAAGTCCTCGGGCATTGGTGACGCGGCCTTCTTCGGCCCCGAGCCAGAGTTCTTCGTGTTCGACAGCGTGCGTTGGGGCAACGACATGTCGGGCTGTTTTGTTGAGATCGAATCCGAAGAGGCAGCCTGGAGCAGCAGCAAGAAATACGAGCACGGCAACTCGGGCTACCGCCCTGGCGTCAAGGGCGGCTACTTCCCCGTGCCGCCGGTCGACAGCTTCCAGGACATGCGCAGCGAGATGTGCCTGCTGCTCGAGCAGTTGGGCATCCCGGTCGAGGTCCATCACCACGAGGTCGGCACCGCCGGTCAGATGGAACTCGGCACCAAGTTCAGCACCTTGGTCCAGCGCGCCGACTGGTTGCAGCTGCAGAAGTACGTGGTCCAGAACGTGGCCCACGCCTACGGCAAGACGGCAACCTTCATGCCCAAGCCGATCGTCGGCGACAACGGCTCGGGCATGCACGTGCACCAGTCGGTGTGGAAGGACGGCAAGAACCTGTTTGCCGGTGACGGCTACGCCGGCCTGTCGGACTTTGCGCTGTACTACATCGGCGGCATCATCAAGCATGCGCGCGCGCTGAATGCGATCACCAACCCCGGTACCAACAGCTACAAGCGTTTGGTGCCCGGCTACGAGGCCCCGGTCAAGCTGGCCTATTCGGCCAAGAACCGCTCGGCCTCGATCCGCATCCCCTATGTCGCCAACCCGAAGGGCCGGCGCATCGAGGCGCGCTTCCCCGATCCGACCTGCAACCCGTATCTCGGTTTCTCGGCCCTGCTGATGGCCGGCCTGGACGGCGTGGAGAACAAGATCCACCCGGGCGAGGCAGCGTCCAAGGACCTGTACCACCTGCCGCCGGAAGAGGACGCGAAGATCCCCACCGTCTGCCACAGCTTGGACCAGGCCCTGGACTACCTCGACAAGGGCCGGGCCTTCCTGACCAAGGGCGGCGTTTTCACTGATTCCTACATCGACGCCTACATCGAGCTCAAGATGCAAGAAGTCACCCGCTTCCGGATGACAACGCACCCCATCGAGTTCGACATGTACTACGCGCTCTGAGGCGCCATTCGGTCACGGTGGCACGGGGCAGCGCAAGCTGCCCCTTCTTACTTGTGCACCAGCCCTGGGCCACAATGCGTTGAATGAGCATGATGGAACACCTCGTAAGCGAACTTTGGATCGGAGGGCTGTTGGCCGGCGTCGTCGGATCGGTCGCGGCGCAGAGTGCGACCGTCTACCGCTGCCCCAACAACGAGTACACGAGCCAGATCACGGCCCAGGAGGCCAAGACCCGCGGCTGCCGCACCATCGAGGGGGCGCCGATCACGATCGTCGCGCCGCCCAGGGCGCGACCGGTGGCCGGCGGCGCCCCGCCCTCGGCGGTGGCCCGCGCCTCGGACGCCAAGGTCGATGCGGGGGAGCAGCGCACTCGCGACAGCGATGCGCGCAAGATCCTCGAAAGCGAGCTGAGGAGCGAGGAAACCAAGCTGGCCGAGATGCAGAAGGAATTCAACAACGGCGAGCCCGAGCGCCAAGGCGGTGAGCGCAACTACCAGAAGTACCTCGACCGTGTCGAGGAGATGCGCGCCGCGATCGCGCGCAAGCAAAGCGACGTGGCTGCACTCAAGCGCGAGTTGGCCAAGCTGCCGGCACCGAAGGAGTAGCCCGATGGCCACCAAGGCCGTGGAGGCTGCCGACCCGCTGGCGGCCTTCGACCTCTTGGCGACGATGGTCGCGGTGGTGCGCCCCGACGGGCAATGCCTGCATGCCAACGCCGCCTTCGAGAACCTGCTCGGCGTGGCCCGCCGGTCGCTCTTGTCGACGATGCTGCCAGATTGGCTGGCCGATCCGCAGCCGATGTTCGAGACGCTGGCCGCGGTGTCGGCCAACCGCATCGCCAGCGGGCGTTTCGACGCCCAACTGCGCCGGCCCTCGGGGACCCACCCGGAGCTGCTTCCGGTGCATGTGATCGTCAACCAGACCGACGACCTGGACCGCGTGCTGGTCGAGATGATCGAGATCGAGCAACAGACGCGGCAGGACCGCGAAGAGCGTACCCAGGGCCAGGCCCAGGCCAACAAGGAACTGGTGCGCAACCTGGCGCACGAGATCAAGAACCCGCTCGGCGGGATCCGCGGCGCGGCGCAGCTGCTGGGCATGGAACTCGAAGGCAAGCGAGAGCTGACCGAATACACCCAGGTCATCATCGCCGAGGCCGACCGCCTGCAGTTGTTGGTCGACCGCCTGCTCGCGCCGCACCGCCGTGCCCACATCGTTGCCGACGTCAACATTCACGAGGTCTGCGAGCGGGTCCGCTCGCTGGTGGTTGCCGAGCATCCGCGCGGCCTTATCGTGCGGCGGGACTACGACACCTCGATTCCCGAGTTTCGCGGCGATCGCGAGCAACTGATCCAGGCCGTGCTGAACATCGCCCACAACGCCGTTCAGGCGCTGGGCGAGCGGATCCTGGCGGGCGATGGCGAACTCGTGCTGCGCACGCGCATCGGCCGACAAGTGACCATTGGCAAGCAGCGCTGGCGCTTGGCACTCGAATTGCATGTCGAGGACAACGGGCCCGGTGTGCCCGAGGCGATCCGTGAGCGCATCTTCTTCCCACTGGTGACGGGACGCGAGGGCGGGTCGGGCCTCGGGCTGACCCTGGCGCAGACTTTCGTGCAACAACACCAGGGCTCGATCGAATGCGTCAGCGAGCCGGGCCGAACGCTATTCACGATCCTCATCCCGCTGCCATGACACAGAAGTTGCGCGCATGAAACCCATCTGGGTCGTCGACGACGACCAATCGATCCGCTTCGTGCTTGAGAAGGCATTGGCGCGCGAGCAGTACCCGGTGCGCGCGTTCTCCAATGCGCGCGACGTGCTGGCCGCTCTCGACGACGACGAGCCGCAGGTGCTGGTCAGCGACATCCGCATGCCAGGTGGATCGGGCCTGGACCTGCTGGCCAAGATTAAGCAGCGCCTGCCGGGTCTGCCAGTGATCGTGATGACGGCCTACTCCGACCTCGACAGCGCGGTCTCGGCCTTCCAGGGCGGCGCCTTCGAGTACCTGGCCAAGCCTTTTGATGTGCCCAAGGCAGTCGAGTTGATCCGGCGCGCGGTCGAGGAGAGTCTGCGCGAGGCGGTGGCCAGCGAGCGCCCCGGCGACACCCCCGAGATGCTCGGCCAGGCGCCGGCCATGCAGGACTTGTTCCGTGCCATCGGCCGCCTGAGCCAGAGCCATGTCACCGTGCTGATCACGGGTGAGAGCGGGTCGGGCAAGGAGCTCGTCGCACGCGCGCTGCACAAACACAGCCCGCGCAGCAACGGGCCCTTCGTCGCCATCAACACCGCGGCGATCCCGAAGGACTTGCTGGAGTCCGAACTGTTCGGCCACGAGCGCGGCGCTTTCACGGGTGCGCAGACCATGCGCCGCGGCCGCTTCGAGCAGGCCGACGGCGGCACCCTGTTCCTCGACGAGATCGGCGACATGCCCTTCGACCTGCAGACCCGCTTGCTGCGGGTGCTGTCCGACGGGCAGTTCTACCGCGTCGGCGGGCACCAGCCGCAGAAGAGCAATGTGCGC
>DATDES010000043.1:0-2629 GCA_036522975.1 Burkholderiaceae bacterium
CTGGCGCAACCGCATCATGGCCGGCGGGCCCTACAGTCCAGAAGAACAACTCGGGATCACCAACTACTGCCAGGCAGAATTGACGCGCTGCAGGCGCTTCTAGGAGCCTGTCGGGCTTTCCCAGCTACGCATAGCGTGCGACTGCTCGGACAATTGCTGCAGTACAAACTGACGCCCACCGCATGAGCCGCTTCGTTGCCGTAGATCGAGATACCGCGTACCTGCTGCCGCCGTCGGTCGATGAATGGCTGCCGCAGGATCACCTGGCCCGCTTTGTGGTGGAAGTCATCGACCAGTTGGACTTGAGCGAGCTGGTTCGACAGTACGCCGGACGCGGCAGCGCGGCGTACCACCCGGCGATGCTGCTGGGCCTGCTGGTGTACGGCTACGCCACCGGGGTGCACTCCAGCCGCAAGATCGAGCGCGCCTGCCACGACTCGGTGGCCTTTCGCTTCATTGCCGCCAACACCCAGCCCGACCACGACAGCATCGCCACGTTCCGCCGGCGCTTCCTGGCGCAGATCGAGGCACTGTTCGTGCAGGTGCTGATGCTGGCGCGAGAGATGAAGTGCCTGAAGCTGGGCCACATCGCCCTGGACGGCACCAAGATCGCGGCCAACGCCAGCAAGCACCGGGCGCTGTCGTGGGAGCACGCCAACCGGATCGAGGCCCAACTGCGCGAAGAGGTTCAGCTGCTGCTGAAGCTGGCCGAAGACAGCGACAGCCGCCCCGTCAACGACGGCCTGGACGTACCCGCAGAGATCGCGCGGCGCGAGCAACGCCTGGGCGCCATCGCACAGGCCAAGGCCAAGATCGAGCAGCGTGCGCGTGAGCGCCACGCCGTGGAGCAGCAGGACTACGAAGCCAAGTGCGCCAATCGCCAGGCCCAGCGCGAACAGGGCAAGAAGCCGCGCGGGCCGGATCCGCAGCCCCCGTCGAGCGAGCCCAAGGCCGGTGACCAAGTCAACCTCACCGACGAAGAGTCGCGCATCATGCCCACCGCGCACGGCGGCTTCGAGCAAAGCTACAACGCCCAGGCCGCGGTCGATACCGACACCATGCTGGTGGTGATCGCGCATGTCTCGCAGGCACCCAACGACAAGCGCGAAGTCACCCCGACACTGGATAAGGTTCAAGCCCTTCCACAGGTGCTCGGACAGGTTTCGAGCCTGCTGGGCGACAGCGGCTACTTCAGTGCTGCCAACGTCAACGCCTGCGAGGCGCGATTCATCGAGCCGATGTTGTCAATGAAGCGCGAAGCGCACCATATTCCTGTACTCGAACGCTTTGCCGCGGATGCGCCTGCACCCGAAACGCACGACCCGGTGGCCAAGATGGCGCATCGGCTGGGGACGAAAAAGGGTCGACTACTGTATGGACTGCGCAAGCAGACGGTGGAGCCGGTGTTCGGCATCATCAAGCGCGTGATGGGCTGGAGCCAGATGAGCATGCGCGGGCTGGCCAAGGCGCGCGGCGAGTGGTCGCTGGTGACGATGGCCTGGAACATCAAGCGGCTGCATGTGCTGCGAGTGGCGTAAAGAGGGGCTGAACCATGCCAAAGCCCTTGAGATCGCTGCCGTGCAGCGCGCCAGGCACGCTTCGCAGGCCGCTCAGGTGCATCGCAGCGACCGAAACCGCATCGCAGCCCCGCATAGGCGGGTCCGTCCTCAGCCACGCGCATCCGCGTGGCTCAAGTCCGACAGGCTCCTAGACGTTCAGGGCTTCATGACCGCGTCCAGCAGACCCAAGCGCGCGATCCGCTGAAACACTGCGGCGAGCCGTTTGAGAGAGGGAGGGTACCGGCAAGATCGTCGCCTGCGCACGCCCTGCGCGTTGACTCTATGCTTGGGTGTCACCCGTCCCGCAATGCCTGGAGTGCCCAACGTGACTGCAAGGACTGGCGGACGTGTCGCGGTGTTCCGGCATGGCTGCGCCCACGCCGTGACCGTATCCGGTCTTCGCCTGCCGCGGCGCATGGCATCGTGGGTTCGCATGCAACTGCGCCCGCCCCGTGCGCTCTTGTTGGCGACGGCCTGGCTCGGGCTGTCCTTTGCGTTGAGCGGCTGCGCCACCTTGCCCCAAGGCGGGTCGGTCAACGGCCCCGTGTCGATGGCCATGGCGCCGTCAACGCAGACCCGACTGGCTATCACCGCGCACAAGGCCCTGGAGCGGGAGGAGCACGCTTCCGCCTTCAAGCTGCTGCCCGTCGCGTCGGCCGCGTACCGGACCTTGATCGAGCTGGCGACGCAGGCCGAGCGTTCGCTCGACTTTCAGACTTTCGTGCTGCACGGCGACGCGTCGGGCGCCATGCTGCTGAGGTCGCTGCGCGACGCGGCCGCACGCGGCGTGCGTGTGCGCGTGTTGATCGATGATTTGCAGACCGACTCAGCCGAACCGCTGCTGTCGAACTTGGCGGCGTTCGAAGGCATCGAGGTGCGGCTGATCAACCCCTTCGTCAGGCTGCGCGGATCGCGCGAGGCCAAGCTGCTCTCATCGCTGGACGAGTTGAGCCGCGTGAACCATCGCATGCACAACAAGCTGTTCATCGCCGACAACGTGCTGGCCCTCATCGGCGGACGCAACATCGGCGATGCGTACTACATGCGTGCGGAAGAAGGCGAGAACTTCA
>DATDES010000044.1:0-10227 GCA_036522975.1 Burkholderiaceae bacterium
ACTCGGATCTGCCTGCGCTAGCGAGGCAAAGTGCGCCTAGGAGCCGTCAGTATTTCGTTCGGCGTCGGCGGGGCCAACTGCCATCGAAATCGCGCCTGAGACCCTTTGCGTGGCACTGAAGGCGATCGACGTGACGAACGCGCGTTGCGACGTGCAATTGAACCTTTTCGCGCCACGAGTCTGAATCGAGTTTTTCAACAGAATACAGCGGTTGCGGTCAGCGAGGCCGCACCCTGAACTTCCGGTCTCAGCCGCATAGCGGTCAGTCGAGTATCCAGTCCATCTGCTCCCTTCTGCTGGATCGTGGGCTGCTCTCCATCCTCGCGCGCTCACTCCGGCCTGTGCCCCGCCTCCTTCAGCGGCTCAGCGCTCGGCCAGTTCCGGGTCTTCACCCACCCGCGTGGGCAACGAACAGCTCGCGTCGCACGAATCCAGCGTCGATGGCTGCGACAGCGGCCTGTTGGCGCTCCACGCGGCTGGTGAACTCCTCTTGACCGAACACCTGGGCCAGCGCATCGGCACGGGCCGTCATGCCGTCGAGTTCGGACCGCATGCAAGACAGGTACGCGGCCGTCAGGTCGATCCGCTCTTGCAGGGACCATCCCGCCTGCCCCAGCAGGGCGCCGTAGTCCTCCTGGGTGTCAATGAATTTTGGACCGGACTCCATCGCGATCCGCCGCTCGGCGGCGGTCAATGAGGGTGCGAGGACGATGGTCGTGAAAGTCATCCTGGCGCCATCGCGCGCGACACGCCGACACGACCGCAACACACCCAGCTTGTCCGGGGTGCAGCAAAGGACGTCAGAGTGGTTGAACGCGTCGAACGACGCGTCCCTGAACGGCAGCGCCGCAGCGTCCGCCGCAATGGTCTTGCATCGCTGAGCCAGGCCGTCCGCCACGGCGCGTTCACGCGCAATGCGCAAGGACGCGAGAGGTATGTCCACCATCACCAGGTCGCAACCAGAAATCTGCGCGAGATACAGCGCTGGCCATCCCGAGCCTGCCCCCACATCCAACAGTCTCACGTTTGAGCGAAGGTCGAGCAAGCCGATGATTTGCTCCGCTTCCAGGCGGGTCGCGCCACCGTTTGCACCGTAGTCACAACCGTAGACGCTGCGCTCCAGGTCTCGCACGACATCCGCACGCGCCAACTCGGCGAACTTCCCGTGGCAGCAGGCCAGCTCATCCAGCTCTCGCGTCAGTGCCATGATGAAAGGTTCACAGGTGGCGGACGTTTCAGGGTACCCGATGTCCGAGAGCCGAAGGCCTGCTCCCGGCCCAGACGCTAGCGTCCAGAACGAACTACCTGCGCCAGAACGCCGTCGTGAAGACGACCAACACGGAGACAAGTTCGAGCCGTCCGAGAAGCATAGCCACCGTGCAGACCCAGGTCTGGAAGTCGGTCAACCCCTGAAAGTTGCCGGCTGGCCCGACCTGCCCCAGTCCGGGTCCGGTGTTGTTGACACAGGCGATCGCGGCGCTGGCGGCCGTCACCACGTCCAGCCCGGACAGCAACAGCAGCATCGTGGCGGCGGACAACACCGCGCCGTAGAGCAGCATGAATGCCATGACGGATGACATGACCTGCGCCGACACCGAGGTCACGCCCAAATGCAGGGGCACAACCGCGCGGGGATGGACGACGTGGATCAGCTCGACCCGCGCCTGCTTGAGCAGCAGTAGCGCTCGCACCAGCTTGATGCCGCCGCCCGTCGAGCCGGCACAGGTGGCAAAGCCGCACAGGAACAGCATGAAGATGGGGGCGAACATCGGCCACTGACCGTAATCGACGGTCGCAAAACCGGTGGTCGTCGCGATCGAGACGACGTTGAACGCCGCGTGGCGGAGCGACTCGCCCAACGTGGAGTACACATCGTGTGCAGTGAGGAATATGGCGATTCCCAACACCGAGCTCGCAAGCACCAACACGTAGGCCCTCGCCTCCAGGTCGGCGAGGAGTGCACGCAATGAACGCTGCCGCCAAGCGAGGAAATACAGGCCGAAGTTGACGCCTGCCAGTGTCATGAACACCACCGCCACGGCCTCGATCAGTGGCGACTGAAAGTGGCCGAAACTCGCGTCGTAGGCCGCGAAGCCCCCCAGCCCCATGGTGCTGCACATGTGGATGAAGGCGTCGGTCCAGGTCATGCCCGCCGCGCCGTAGGCCAGGAAGCAGCCCAGCGCCAAGAGAAAGTACACCGTCCAAAGACCCCGGGCGGTCTCGGCGATCCTGGGTGTCAGTTTCTGATCCTTGATGGGTCCGGCGGTCTCCGATCTGAAGAGCTGGGCGCCGCCCACGCCCAGCAGGGGGAGGATGGCGACCACCAGCACGATGATTCCCATGCCACCGATCAGCACCATGAAGCAGCGCCAGACGTTGATGGATACCGGGAGCGTGTCGAGGCCGGTCAGCACCGTGGCGCCAGTTGTCGTCAGGCCGCTCATGGCCTCGAAGTACGCGTCGGTGAAGCTCAGACCGGGGATGGCGAGCATCAACGGCAGCCCACCGAAGGCCGGTAGCAACGTCCAGGTCAACGTGACGAGCAAGAAACCGTCTCGGGGCTGCAGCTCTCGGCTGTACTGCCGCAACAGCAGACTCGTGCCCACCCCAGCCAGGGCGGTGACCCCTGCCGAGATGAGAAAGGCATGCTCGGCGGGATCGTGAGCTGACAGGGCGAACGCCAGCGGTACCGTCATGAGGACGGCAAAGACAGCGACAACCCGGCCGACAAGACCCAGGACGGCTAGGGCGCCCTTGCTGGCCTCTCCCATACGGTGGAAGAGGTCTTCTTGAGGAATGGCGTGCATTTGGCCGGTGGCGCTTGCGCAAACACGCAAGCTAGCCCACCCGCCGTTAGGAAAGCATATGGATCGCGAGGACAGTTGGCGCTGCCACTCCAAGGCGGCGCAAGCGAAGGTTCCGGTTTCTCGCGCGGTGACTGGACCGCGTGAGGCTCCTGATGCGCTCCTGATGCAGCTGCCGTTATCGTAGGCGTATGACCCGCGCGCAACCTGACCCCCGGCGACAGGCGCTCGCCAGCATTTGCTTGGCTGGTGCGATTTGGGTCGTCGGCTGGGTCGCGATGATGTTGCTCGACAGGCACCTGGACTTGGCCAACCTAGCACTGACATTCGTACTGACGTCGGTGCTGGCGGCGCTCTGGCTGCCGGCGTGGTTGTCGGTCGGTGCCACGATCGTCTCGGCACTGGCGTTCAACTGGTTGTTCGTGCCGCCACGCGGTGCCTTCTCAATCGGGCTGCACCAGCACGCGTTGCTGTTGCTGGCGATGGCCGCGTTGAGCGTCATTGTGGCCTTGCTGGTGTCGCGCCTGCGGCGTCAGTCGCTGGCACTGCAGGGTGCCGTCGCGCGAGCCGACCAGTTGCGCCATTGGAGCGAGACGCTACGCGATGCCGCCGATCCACTGGTGCACATGGGGGATCTGCAGGATGCCTTGATGGTGCTCACCGGCAAGGCGGTGGCCGCACTGGCGCTGAAGGATCAGCTGCCAGCAACCGACGACCGCGCTGCAGTCGTGCTCACAGGCACGGCGGATGCCGACCAATTGGCCGGTCTATGGCATTGCCTGCGTCGCAACCAGTCAATGGGTCCTGGCACCGCAAGCCACCGCGAGCTGCCTGCTTGGTACCTGCCCATGCAGGGTCGGGGCACCTCCCGCGGCGCCGCAGTGATAGACGACGTGGACGAGGATCCGCCCGTGCTGGCGCACGCTCAAGCCCTGTGCAACCAAATGGGAGTGGCGCTGCAGCGTGCAAGCGCCGCGCGCGAGGAGGTGCAGGTGCGCGAGCGGGCGCAAGCGCAGGAGGTACGTAACACGTTGCTCGCGGCGATCGCGCACGACTACCGCACGCCGCTGGCCACGATCGTCGGCGCCGCGTCGTCGTTGCACGAACAGTCCGCTCGCCTGGGCGCCGAGCAGAGAGCACGCTTGGCGAGCACCGTCCTGCAAGAGGCATCGCGGCTGTCACGGATGACCGACAACACGCTGCAGTTGGCCCGCCTCGATGCTGGTGCGCTGAGCCTGCGCTGCGACTGGGAGTCGGCGGAAGAATTGATTGGCACGGTGCTGCGGCGTGCCCGCGAGCGGGCACCGCGACGGTCGCTGCGCGCGCGACTGGAGCCTGACCTGCCGCTGCTGTGGTGCGACGCCATCCTGCTATCGCAGCTACTCGACAACCTGATCGACAACGCGCTGAAGTACAGCCCTGAAAATGCGCCAGTGGAGGTCCTGGTGCGCCATCTTGGCGAGCATGTGATGCTGGCGGTGCGCGACCGCGGACCGGGCATCGCGCCAGCTTGGAAGGAACGAGTGTTTCAGGTCTTCCAGCGCGGCGCAGAAGCCGCCGATGCGCGGGCATCGTCGCTGGTGCAGGCGTCGCGGCCCGGCGTAGGCGTCGGTCTGGCCGTGTGCCGCTCGATTGCTCTCGTGCACGGTGGCGAGCTCCGTCTGCGCGCTCGCGGGCACGGGGGATGCAGCTTCGAGTGCCTGCTGCCCGTGAAGGACGCGCCCGCGCAACCCATCGACACCGAGTCTCCGCCGTGACGCTGCGCGTACTGCTGGTGGAAGACGATCGCGACCTGCGCGCGACCTTGCGCGACGCGCTGTCCGTTGAAGGCCATGAGGTGCTCACCGCGGCCAGCTTGTCCGAAGGGATGGCGATGCTGGCGCATGTCAATCTCGACCTGGTGCTGCTCGATCTCGGATTGCCCGATGGCGATGGTGAGGCCCTGTTGGCCACGCTGCGGCGTGATCGCAACTGGCCGTTGCTGGTGATCTCGGCAAAGGATGCCACCGCGAACAAGATCCGGCTGCTCGACGCCGGTGCCGACGACTACCTGGTCAAACCCTTCAGCGTGGCGGAGTTGCTGGCACGCATGAGGGTGGCGCTAAGGCACCGCGGCACAACCTTGCAGCCAGCCCTCACCGACTACCGACTCGGGGGCGTGCATATTGACGTGACGGCGCAGAGCGTGCAGCGCGATGGCGCAGGGGTGCACCTGACGCCTACCGAATTCAAGCTGTTGGCCATGCTGGTTCGCCAGGCCGGTCAAGTAGTGACGCACAGACGCCTCTTGGCCGCAGTTTGGGGGGCCGAATTCATCGATCACACGCACTACCTGCGCTTGTACATGGCGCAGTTGCGCGCCAAGCTGGAACGGGATTCGGCCGATCCTCAGCTGCTGTTAACCGAGCCGGGGGTCGGGTATCGACTCACGGCGCCGGACGATACCGGGCCGGGCCGCGCCTGAGGATCGCCCTAGGGTGATCCATATGCGTTCCTAACGGCGCGCCACGCATGCTGGCCTCATCACCAGCCTGCCCGAGCGCCATGAACACGACGACCGCCGATGCCCCAGCCTCACATTCATCAGACGCGACGGACTCTCGCAAGGGTCTAGCTGCGGCCACTCTCGGCGCCATCGGTGTTGTCTATGGCGACATCGGCACCAGCCCCCTCTACACGGTCAAGGAAGTGTTCGCGCCGGCCACCGGCGTGGTCCTGAACGCCTCGAATCTAATCGGCGCGGTGTCGTGCATGTTCTGGGCACTGATGCTCGTAGTGACGCTGAAGTACGTGACCCTGATCCTGCGTGCGGACAACCGAGGCGAAGGCGGCGGGCTGGCGCTCACCGCGCTGGCGGCGCAGGCGGTGTCATCGCAGCCGCGGTTGCGTCTCGTACTGCTGTTGCTAGGCGTGGCCGGTGCGACGCTGTTCTATGGCGACAGCGTCATCACGCCGGCGATCTCGGTGCTCGGCGCGATGGAAGGCCTCGAAGTGGCCGTGCCCGCGTTGAAGGCGTACATCGTCCCGGCGTCGCTGGTGATCCTGGTCGCGTTGTTTGCGTTTCAGCGGTTCGGGACGGCGGCGGTCGGGCGGCTGTTCGGGCCGGTGATCCTGCTCTGGTTCATGGTGCTCGCTGTGACCGGCGTGATGCATATCGTCGAACAGCCCGCCATCCTCGCGGCGCTCGACCCTCGGCAGGCGGTGGCATTCCTCGCAGCACGCGGCTGGCAAGTGTGGGCGGCCATCGGTGCGATCGTGCTGGCAATCACGGGCGCCGAGGCGCTGTATGCCGACATGGGGCACTTCGGTCGGCGGCCGATCCAGTTGGCCTGGAACACGCTGGTGCTGCCGTCGTTGGCGCTCAACTACATGGGACAGGGGGCGCTGCTGATGCGCGATCCGTCCGCAATCGAGAATCCCTTCTACCGCTTGTTCCCCTCGTCGTGGTTGATTCCGGCGCTGGTGCTGGCCACGATGGCGGCGATCATCGCCTCGCAGGCGGTGATCTCCGGGGCGTATTCCTTGACCCGACAGGCCATCCAGCTCGGGTTCCTGCCGCGCATGACGGTGCGTCACACGTCGCGACACGCCAAGGGCCAGATCTACATGCCGGCAGTCAACTGGCTCCTGTTGGCGGGCGTCGTCGGAGCGGTGCTGGGTTTCGGGAGTTCGTCCGCGCTGGCTGGTGCATATGGCATCGCCGTGACGCTGACGATGCTGATCACCACCTTGCTCACCTACTTCGTGGTGGCCCGGCTGTGGAAGCTACCCAGTGTGGTGGCCCTCGGTGCGACGGCCTTCTTCGTCATGCTCGACGGTTTGCTCGTCATGGGCTGCCTATTCAAGTTCTTCGATGGCGGTTGGTTCCCGTTGGCGCTGAGTGTGGCGTTGTTCGCCGTGATGGCCACTTGGCATGCGGGCCGAGTTCGCACGCTGGCACAGATCCAGCAGGACGGTCTGCCACTGCAGGAGTTCGTCGATGCGCTGCGTCCCGAGTCGATGCCGCGCCCGCCCCGTTTGGCGGCCTACCTGGTGGCGGATCCCGGTGCCGTTCCGCACGCCCTGTTGCACAACCTCAAGCACAACCAGGTGCTGCATGAGCGCAATCTGATCGTCACGGTGGTGTTCCACGACGTGCCGTGGATTGGCGCGGCGCATCGGGTCCATGTGGAGGCACTTGGCCATGGGTTCTGGCGCGTGACCCTGAACTTTGGGTTCATGAATACACCCGACGTGCCCAAGGCTTTGCGCCTGTGCGCAGCACAGGGTGTCGCCGTGCCGCCCTTCGAGACCAGCTACTTCCTGAGCCGCCAGACTGTGGTGGTGCGCTCGGAAGGCGGCTTGTCGTCGTGGCGCGCGCGGTGCTATGCGGCGATGAGCCGCAACGCCAGCAGCTTGGCCGAGTATTTCAGTCTGCCTGACAACGCGGTGGTAGAGATCGGGACACGAGTGCAAATCTGAGCCTCCGTGACGCGCGATTCAGAGGGCCGGCCGCTGCGTACATGACCATTCAGTACAAGAACGGCGCATCAGATAGCAGCAACCAAACTTCTGCGGCTGGGGAAACGCGGGCACGCAATGGTTCTGAGAGTCCCGTCCTTCACCATCTATGGCTGTTGCCCTGCAGCAACTTGCTCTTGAAATTGATAGCTTACCGAGTAACGTTGGCTCATGCCGCATCGCAACATCATGAGTTGAACTTTGACTCGGCCTAGCGTTCATGCTGAACGAGGTCGCCACGGGCAGACTCTGCTGAGCCCGCATGAGCTCGACAAGCGTGCGATGTCGCGACCCTTACAGCTTGGACTCGATTGTCTGCTCGACGACCTTCGATACGCGCGCAGGACCGTTGATCTGGGGCGTCTCGCATTGCTCGCATATTGTGAAGTTCGGAGGTGGGCGCGCATGGCCGGGGACAAGGAGCTTGCCGCTCGCTCTTCAGCCATGATCACGCGTACCCCGTGTGGCAACCGCGAGGAGTTCTTGGCACAGGTTGACGACCTCATTGCCGAGTTGGCAAAAGCGGGCCACTGACGCGGCGTGAGCGCAATTGCCGACTCGATTGGAGAGGGTTCTGTCCCTGCCCCGTTGCCTTCCCAGCAATTGACTCGCGTCAACTTCTGGCGGTCTTCCTTCAACACGAGGGCTGGCGCGATCCCGCCCCGCACCCGACGCGGCAGGCACCAGACAAGCAACCCACGCGGGACAATGCCATGGCACCGGGTGATGAAGTTCTGCCACCATGTGGCCTGGCATCAACGAAGCCCAGACACCCCGTGCTGATCAACTGCGTCGCCTACCAGGAAGGCAAGAAGCTCGCCGACATCGCGGTTGACGACATCGGCAACTACGTGCGCCGGCCCGACTGCTTTGTTTGGGTCGCACTGCGCGATGCCACGGATGCCGAACTGGCCCAGATGCAAGGTGAGTTCGATTTGCATCCACTGGCTGTCGAGGACGCGCGGCACGGCCACCAGCGACCCAAGGTCGAGGAGTACGGCGACATGCTGTTCGCCGTCATGCAGTTGATTGAGCCCGAGGCGGGCGAATGGCAACTCGGCGAGGTTGCGGTCTTCGTCGGGCGCAACTTCGTGCTCTCGGTGCGCAGTCGCGGCCACCAGCACTTCCTGGGCGTGCGCGAGCGCTGCGAGCGCGAGCCCGAGTTGTTGCGCCACGGTGCGGGCTTCGTCTTCTACGCGTTGATGGATGCCGTGGTCGACCGCTACTTCCCGCTGCTCGACAGCATCGAAGTCGAGCTCGAAACGATCGAGTCGCAGATCTTCGAGCGTGGCTCCGCGCATTGGAATATCCAGCGCCTGTACGCACTCAAGCGCCACGCCACCGTGCTGCGCCACGCCGTGGCACCGCTACTCGAAGTGGTCGGCAAGCTGCACGGTGGCCGCGTGCCCGCGGTGTGCGCCGGCGTACAGGACTACTTCCGCGACGTCAACGATCACCTCGCACGCATCAACAGCGCCATCGACGCGATCCGCGACACGATCGGCACGGCGATCCAGGTCAACCTCTCGATGGTGACGATCGAGGAGAGCGAGACCACCAAGCAACTCGCCGCGTGGGCCGCGATCTTCGCGGTCTCGACCGCGCTGGCCGGCATCTGGGGCATGAACTTCGAGCACATGCCTGAGCTGCAGTGGGCCTATGGTTACCCGTTTGCGCTCGGCCTGATCGCCGGTGCCTCGGGGTTCTTGTACTGGCGTTTCCGGCGTGCCGGCTGGTTGTGAGCCCTGCATGACGCAGCATCGGACAATGCGGCCACTTCGCCGTGTAGGTCCTAGCCGCTCCAGATCGGCAACAGAATGATCGCCAGCAAGGCCAGCGCGATCACCAACGGGCCGATCCAGCGAGCCGCCACCGGGGTACGTAGGTCCCACGCACCCAAAGGTCGAAGGTCCGGCTCTACCTGCGTTGCAAGCGACCTTTCGAGCACTCGGAAGCGCTCCGCGTCGCGGACGAAGTAGCCAATCACAGCCTGCTCGGAGTCACCCGCAATCCGTCCGCCAAGCAGATCGGTTCCGATCTTGGCCCTGCCTCCCGGGCCGTTGGCCGCGATCCATGCTTCGATGCTGGCCTCGGTCAGGCCTCTGTCGTCACTCATCATGCCCCGCTCCCGCGCCTGATCTTGCGCTACTGACGTGACGCGACTGTGACAACCACCGGCGCCACTCTTCTCCGCGGCGCTGGCATGTGCACCTCTCAGTCCTCGGTGGATTGCAGCGTAAGGTGGGGAGCAAGTTAAGCGTGGCGCAGTCCCGCCTTTGCTTCATCGTGGCGCCGGCTAGTCGCGCCCGACCTCGAACGCCGTGCTCCGATCGTGGCCGCGCACATGCCGGCGTATCGCCGCTACCAACTCGACCATGTCGATCGGCTTGACGACATGCTCGACCATGCCGGCTTCCAGACAGCGCTGCCGAACATCGGGCAGCGCATGCGCCGTCAGTGCGATGACCGGCAGCTGCGGATGCACGGCGCGGATGCTCCGGGTCGCTTCGTAGCCGTCGAGCACCGGCATCTGCAGGTCCATCAGAACGGCATCGAAGGCCGCCACGCCGTGTTCGGCCAGACGCTGCACGGCTTGCTGGCCGTCTTCGGCGAACACCACTTCGGCGCCTTCGTGACGCAGCAGCGCGTCCAGCAGGAGGCGATTGACCTCGTCGTCCTCGGCTGCGAGCAGCCGAACGCCCAGCAGCCTGCCAGACCCGGCCGGCGGCCGTGCCGGCAGTTCAAGCGGGAGAGACGGCGGCAGCGGCAAGCGCAGCGTGAAGCAGCTGCCCGACGCCGGCGTGCTCCTCACCTCAATCGAGCCGCCCATCAGACCCGCGAGTCGGCTGCAGATCGCCAGTCCAAGGCCGGCGCCGCCGTAGGCACGGGTGGTCGAGTTGTCGGCCTGTTCGAAGGGCTCGAA